>CAZNNA010000338.1:0-3730 GCA_964573825.1 uncultured Treponemataceae bacterium | reverse complement strand
ATCATCGTCAACAACACCAACTTCGCCAAGGCGCCCGAGGGCAAGCCTACGCTCCTGTCGCTCGACGAGGTCAGGACGCTGTTCCACGAGTTCGGCCACGGCCTCCACGGCCTCCTGTCCGACGTGACCTATAACCGCCTGGCGGGCACCAGCGTGCTCAGGGACTTCGTGGAGCTACCGAGCCAGATCAACGAGCATTGGGCCCTCACGCCTGCCATGCTCAAGAAGCACGCCGTGCACTCGGCCACGGGCGTGGCCATCCCCGACGGGCTCATCGATCTCATCAAGAAGAGCGAGCACTTCAACCAAGGCTTCCTCACCGTGGCCTATACCTCCTGCGCCCTCGTCGACATGGCACTGCATCGCGTGGCCGACCCCTCCGGGCTCGACCTGGCCGCCTTCGAGAAGGCGGAGTGCGAGCGCCTCGGGGTGCCCGAGGCCGTCGGCATGAGGCATCGCCTGCCGCAGTTCCGCCACCTCTTCTCGGGCGACGGCTACTCTGCCGGCTACTACGTCTACATGTGGGCGGAGGTGCTGGACGCCGACGGCTTCGAGGCCTTCGAGGCCTCGGGCGACGTCTTCAATCCCGAGCTGGCCGCGCGCTTCAAGCGCTTCGTGCTATCCGCGGGCGGCTCGCTCGACCCGGCCGAGGCCTACCGGGCCTTCCGCGGGCGGGACCCCGACTCAGGCGCGCTCCTGCGCGGGCGCGGCCTCGTGGGGCGCGCCTCCTAGCCCCTGCTTTCCTTGGCGAAGGCGTCCCAATCCGCGGGCGCCTCGCCGACGCAGGCCTTGGTTCCGTTCCGGACGACCGGCGTCTTAAGGAGGAGGGGGTTGGCCAGGATCTCCTCCTTGGCGTCGTAGTCCATGTAGGCGAGTCCCTTGTCCTTGTAGTGCCTGGAACCCGTATCGACGAGGGCCTCGACGCCGACCGCCCGCGCGACGGCGTCGAGCTCGCCGGCGCTGATGCCCTTCTCCGCCAGGTCGACGAAGTGATAGGCCACGTCCCGTTCCTTGAAGAAGCGCTCCGCCTTGCGCGTCGCCGCGCACTTACGCGTTCCGAATACCTGTAGCGCCATGGCCATCCGCCTCCTCGCTGTGCCCAGTATAGCACCGATGGGCGCCTTTCCATACGCGGTCTGCTCGCTTTCATGGTATCATGGCAGGACGCTCATCGAGTCGCTGGCCCGCGAGCCCGGGGCCGAGCTGGAAAGGGGGATCCATGCCCGAGCCCTATAGGCTGATCCTGGTAGACGACGAGGACGAGGCTCGCGGGCGCATATCCTCGAAGATATCCGCTGAGAGCGGCTTCGTCGTGGCGGGTACGGCGGGCAACGGCTACGACGCGCTGGAACTGGTGGACCGCCTAAGCCCTCACGCGGTGCTGACCGACATCAAGATGCCCTATATCGACGGCATCGAGTTCGCCGGTATCCTGCGACGGGACTATCCGTCGGTCCGGGTGGCCTTCATCACGGGCTACGATGAATTCGATTACGCGCGCGAGGCGGTCGAGCTCGGCGTGAGGAGCTACCTGACCAAGCCGCTCACGCAGGAGGATATTGCCGCCTTCCTATCGCGGCTCAAGGCCGAGCTCGACGAGGAGATACGGGAGAACTACGACCGGGAGCGCCTCCTATCGAGGCTCGAGGAGAGCGCGCCGCTCCTCGTCGAGAACTGCATAGCCTCGATGCTCGCCTCGGGCTCGCCGCCCGGCCCCGGTGACGCCGAGCGCCTGGCAGCCTACGGCGTGACGCTCGACGACGCTCCCTTCGTGGCGGTATACGCGATAGTGGAACGGAATCCCGATAGCTGGGACGTCCTCGAGCACGAGAAGCTCAAGCTGTCGGTACGCTCGCGCCTCTCGGCCATGCTCGAGCACGAGGGGCTCGACCGCTACGCCATCTCCTTCGGGGAGGGCTATGCCTTCATAGTCAAGGAAAGCGGCAGGGCCTTCGACCGTACCCTGGAAGCCGTCCTCACGCGGATGGCCCGGAGCGCCGAGCAGTTCCTGTCCGTGAGGATGGCCCTGGGCGTCAGCGCCCCGCATAGGAGGCTTGCCGAGCTGGCCAAGGCCTGCGAGGAGGCCGAGGCGGCCCTGTCGAGGGATCGCTTCGGGCGGCTCGGGCCGGTCAGCCGTTACGGGCAGTCTGGGGAGCGTGAGCTGCAGCGGCTGAGGCTGGACGACGGCGAGAGCAAGGCCCTCGCTCGCCTCCTACGCTTCGGGAGCGACGACGACGTCGCCGCCTTCCTCGAAGGGCTCAGGCTCAAGGCCCAGCCGGAACACGGCAGCGCCGCCGCTAGCCTCCTGGCCCTGGGCCTAGCGACGGCCATAGGCGATTACGCCTCCTCCCTCGGCCTAGACCCGGATGAGCTGGCAGGCGGCGATCTCCTCGGTTCGCTGTCGCGGCTCCGGAGCCTGGAGGAACTCTTCGCCTGGGCCTCCGCCTCGATCTCCTCGATACGGAGCCGAGGCGCCGCGGCGCGATCCGGTAACGCCAGGCGACTATTGGAGCGGGCGGCGGCGGAGGTGCAGCGTCGCTTCGCCGATCCGGACCTGACGATAGACGGCCTCTGCGCCGAGCTGGCCGTGAGTCCCTCGTACTTGAGCCAGCTCTTCAGGCGCCACATGGACACGAGCTTCGTCCAGTACCTGACCGCGACGCGGATAGAGCGGGCCATGGAGCTCCTAGCGACGTCCGGCGACCGTATCGTCGATATAGCGACGGCCTGCGGCTATCGCGACGTCTACTACTTCAGCCACAGCTTCAAGCGGCGGGCGGGCGTGTCTCCGAAGAAGTACCGGGATGAGCGTCGATAACTCCGACGGCGTCGATAACTCCGACGGCGTCGATAACTCCGACGGCGTCGATAACTCCGGCGCTCGGCCGACGTCGCTGCGACGAGACATCTTCGTCGCGGCCCTGGCCGTATCCGCCTCGCTCGTAGCCCTGAGCTCCGCCGTCTCGGCCGCCGTCTTCGGGTCCGCCCTCGAGCGCTTCGCCGCCGGGCGTTCCGAGGAGGTGAACCGGCAGCTGGCCATGAACTACGAGGGCTACATCAAGAGCGTCATCGAGACGGCCAACTATATCCAGTTCGCCACCTTCAAGCTCGACATCGGGACCGACGCGGAGGAGATCGAGTCAGTCTACAGGACCAACGCCGAGCTCAAGACCGACGTAGTGGCGGCCTTCCTCTTCGACCGTTCCGGGCAGCGCCTCGCCGGGCCGGACCTCGACCCGGGAGAGCGGGGGACGGCCTCCCGGCATTGGTTCCGCTCGGCCCTGGAGACGAGGGATATCTACCACTTCGACGCCAGGGACCAGGAGAGCCTGGCCGCGACCCGGGACGAATCGGTCGTGGCCGTGTCCAAGGCCGTCGGGTACTCGAGGGACGGCTCGAGCGAGGAGGGCGTCCTCCTCATCGAGCTCGACAGGCGCGCGCTCACGAGCCTTGCCGAGCGGACCGACCTGGGAAGGGCGGGGCTCCTCGTGGTCCTGGACGAGGCGGGCGACCTGGTCTTCAGCTCGGAGCCCTCGCCGGGACCGAGGACCGAGGCCGCTCGTAGCCTCGGGGCCGGGCTGTTCCTAGGGAGTCGCCGAGCGGTCATCGATGGAGTGGAGGCAGCCCTGGACGTCAATACGCTGGCCCATACGCGTTGGCGCGTCGTCACGATCGCCGACGCCGGCGAGCTCGCCGAGGCTCGGAATCGGCTCCTCGGGGTGGCGGCCCT
>CAZNNA010000337.1:0-3734 GCA_964573825.1 uncultured Treponemataceae bacterium | reverse complement strand
CCACGGTCTAGCCTCTCCGCCTAAGGAGTCCGTAGAGCTCGGCGGCCGTCGGCGCGGCCCTCGCCGCCGCCAGGAAGGCTGGATCGTGCAGGGCCCGCGCGATCTTTGAGAGGAGCTGCAGGTGATCGGAGCTGCGCTGGCGAGAGCCTATGGCCATGAAGACGAGGTCGACGGGCGCGCCGTCGACGGCGTCGAATTCGACGGGGGCGGCCAGCCTGAGCACCGCCAGGCTCGTCGGGCGCTCGGCGGCGAAGAGCGCGTGCGGGACCGCGGCCCCGTGGCCGATCCCCGTCGAGGAGAGCGCCTCGCGCTCCTTTACCGCGGCGAGGATGTCGTCAGCCGGCCCCCCGCCCGCGAGCAGCGAGGCGGCTAGCCTGAGCGCCCCGGCCTTGTCCTCGGCCTTAGCGCCTATGGCGACGCGGCCCTCGGTCAGCGAGTCCTCGAAGCGTATCACGCGGTTCCCCCCTTCCCCGTATCGTCGCCCTTCCTGAAGCCGTAGCCCCAATCGATGGGCAGCGTGAAGATCACGCCCGTCCCGGGGTTCTCGAGCCCGCCGACTAGCTCGTCGAGTATGGGCACGAGGCGTCTCACGGCGCTTTCGTCATCGACGACGGAGAGTATCGTCTTGTTATAGGGCTTATTACCCTTCATGAACTCCTTGAATCCGGCGAAGAGCGGTACCTCGTAGGCCAGGAAGTAGCCGAGCCCCTCTGAGTCGAGAATGGTGGCGCCTGGTATGCCGGCCTCCACGTAGGCCTCGAGCACGGCCTCGAGGAGCTCTTCCCTATGGAGCACGAATACGAGCAGCTTCAAAGGCGATCCCCTCCTCCCCTTAGGCGTAGTATCGGGGGCGCTTCTCCGAGCTGTCAAGGAACTCTCCCAGGTAAGCGCCGCGGACGAGCGCCGAGGACTGGCGCTTCGGACTGGCGCCGCGAGGAGTTTTTTTTCCTTGACGGCTAGCCCTCGTTCATGAAGAATACGCGCAGATGGGTATATTTCCGTACGAACCGCCGAGCGACTTCCAGCGAGAGGTCGCCCGCTCCAAGACGCTCCTCGCCATAGTGTTTCCCGCCTTGCTCGCCTACGGCGTGATCGCCTCGGGACTCGACTTCCCGGCCATGGCCCGGGGCCTCGCCGCCATTGTAGTGAGCCCCGACACGCTCATCAACGACTACGCGAGCGTGGCCGGGCTCGGGCCGGCCTTCGTGAACGCGGCGTTCTGCGTCCTGGCGGCGCTCGGCCTCGTCAAGGCCGCGCGGGTCTCGGTATCGGGAGCCGTCATCGCCGCGGTCTTCACGATCGCCGGCTTCGCCCTCTTCGGCAAGAACGTGGCCAACATCTGGCCTGGCTTCCTCGGCGCCTACCTCTACGCCCTGGCGAGCCGGCGGCCCTTCGGCGAGAACATCGTCGTGGCCCTCTTCGGTACGGCCCTGGCGCCGCTGTCGAGCGAGATGGCCTTCGGCCTCGGGGTCCCCGTGCCCTGGAACTACCTCCTCGCCGTGGCCGTAGGCGCCGGGGCCGGCTTCGTCCTCTCGCCCGTATCCAGGCACACGCTCGACTTCCATCGCGGCTATAACCTATATAACACCGGCTTCGCCGCGGGCTTCATAGGCACGGTGACCATGTCTACCATGCGGGCCTTCGACGTCAGGCCCGCGGGCGGCTTCCAGTGGGCCGAGCTCGGCCCGTGGCCCGTGCTTCCCTGCCTGGCGGCCGCCTTCGTCGCCATGATAGCCGCCGGCATGGCGATCGATCGCGGCTGGATGCATTCGTACCGTCGCCTCTGCTCGGCGTCGGGCCGACTGGTCAGCGACTTCGTGCGCTTCTACGGCTTCGGGGCGACGCTCGTCAACATGGGCGTCATGGGCCTCCTCACGACCCTCGTCATGCTGGCCATAGGCGCCTCGTGGAACGGTCCCATGATAGGCGGGCTCCTGACCATCGTAGGCTTCTCCGCCTTCGGCAAGCATCCGCGAAATACGCTGCCGCCCATGCTCGGCGTGGCCACCATGGCCATGATGACGCGCTACGGCCTCGATAGCCCCGGCAGCCAGCTCGCGGTGCTCTTCGCCAGCACGCTGGCGCCCGTTTCCGGCGAGTACGGCCCCGTCGCCGGCTTCGCCGTGGGCATGCTCCACCTCGTGCTCGTCCAGGTGGTGGGCTCCCTGCACGGCGGGCTCAACCTGTACAACAACGGCTTCGCGGGAGGTCTCGCCGCCGGGCTCATCCTTCCCGTACTGGAATGGATGAGGGAATGGAGGCGACATGAAGTCTGACGCGGCTCAGCTTATGCGCGTGGCGGAGGAGCTCCTCAAGTACTTCTATTTCAAGGGAGCCCGGTCCGTTAAGGTGTCCTACGACTTCGGCGACGAGCGCTCCTTCTGCGCCGTATCCACCAAGGATATCCTGCTCTCGATGGAGGACGAGGACTACCTGCGCCGCGTCTTCGACGGGCCGGTGCAGCCGGAGATAGCCAGCTACTACGGCACGCTGGTCGGAAGGCGCCGCGACGAGCTCGTCATGGAGCTCGTGGGCACCATGGCCGAGCTCGAGGATATCCAGAACGAGGATGGGCTCGGGGTCGTCGTCGTCCTGAGCCGCCGCGAGAGCGAGTATCGCTCCAGCGTGAAGGCCAAGTGATGCTCGCGATAGGATCGCGCCTCCGCCGCGCCCGCCGCTTAAGCCGGACCCTCGGGCTGGCCGCGACCGGAGCCTCGGCCGTCCTTGGCCTGGTCGCCCTCGGCTCTGTCGCCTGCGTGCCGGCGGCCCGAACCGACTCGCCGAGCGCCGCGGTATCCCCGGGCTCGTCCCCCGGTACTTTATCCGGGGTCCAGGCCGCCCCGGGCCTCAAGCCGGCGGGGCTGCCCCAGTCCGGGCTCGGGACCGTGGAGCTCCGCTCGGGCCGGGTAGCGGTGACGGCGGAGCTCGCCATCGCCCCCGAGGAGCAGGAAACGGGCCTCATGCACCGCACGCGGCTCGCCGACGGCCAGGGCATGCTCTTCGTCTACGAGAGCGATAGGCGCATGGCCTTCTGGATGAAGGACACCCTGATACCCCTGTCGATCGCCTACATAGGAGCCGACGGCGTCATCAAGGAGATCTACGACATGGAGCCCCTGTCGCTCGCGTCGGTACCGAGCGAGCGCTCCGTCCGCTACGCCCTCGAGGTCCCCCTCGGCTGGTTCGGCCGCGTCGGCCTGGGCCCCGGGGATAGGCTGGACATCCCCGAGGCCCTCGCCGGGCGCTAGCCGCGAGCCGACGTTTTTTACCTCACCCCCTTTACGAGGCCCCTCCCTCTTCGTACTATCTATCGTGACGATGGATGGAGGAAGCTGACGACATGCTAGATATCTATACGATTGGCGCCGACGTGCTCAGGGCGCAGGCGGCCCCGGTCGACGCCTTTAACGGGGAGTTCAAGGACTTCGTCGAGCAGATGTTCGAGACGATGAGGCTCGGCCACGGCGTGGGCCTCGCCGCGCCCCAGGTCGGCATATCCAAGCGGCTCTTCGTCATACAGATAGACGGGGACAAGCCGCGCGTCTTCGCCAACGCCGAGATCGTGGAGACGGGCCTTGACGAGTCGACCTTCGAGGAGGGCTGCCTGTCCATTCCCGGCGTCTACGCCGACATGAGGCGCCCCGGCAGCATACGGGTCCAGGCCTGGAACGAGCGGGGCCGGCCCTTCTCCCTCGACGCCGATGGCTTCCTGGCGCGGGTCATCCAGCACGAGC
>CAZNNA010000336.1:0-3756 GCA_964573825.1 uncultured Treponemataceae bacterium | reverse complement strand
TCGTTGCGCAGGCGCTTGTCCTGGCCGAACATGAAGCCGATCTCGCGACCACCCACCCCGATGTCGCCCGCAGGCACGTCGGTGAACTGGCCCACGTGACGCCACAGCTCGGTCATGAAGCTCTGGCAGAAGCGCATCACTTCGTTGTCGCTCTTGCCCTTGGGATCGAAGTCGGAACCGCCCTTGCCGCCGCCCATGGGAAGGCTCGTCAGGCTGTTCTTGAAGGTCTGCTCGAAGCCGAGGAACTTGAGGGTGGAGAGGGTCACCTTCGGGTGGAAGCGGATACCGCCCTTGTAGTGGCCGATGGCGCTGTTGAACTGCACGCGATAGCCGCGGTTGACGATGTACTCGCCCTTATCGTTCATCCAGGGCACCCTGAACATGATGGTGCGCTCGGGCTCGACTATACGCTCGAGGATGCGCTGGGCCTTGTACTTGGGATCCTTCTCGATGAGCGGGGCTATCGACTCGAGGACTTCCTCGGCGGCCTGCAGGAATTCGGACTCCCACGGGGCCCGAGCCTTGAGGCCATCGAGGACCTCGCGGATATAGGCGTTCATATGCCCTCCTTCAGTAGAGCTTGACAGACGCTTCTCGGACGGCAAACGCCATCCGTACCGCGGTCATTGTACACGCCCGTAGCGGATAATGCAATAGACCTTTTGAATACTGAATATTGTGTTTTAATTTGCGAAACGAATAAGCCGGCAATCCGTAGGTCCGAGCTAGTGGTACCGTTAGCGCTCGACGGCTATCTTAGCGATCGCCCTGGCGTAGACGCTCACGCAAGCATCCATATCCTCCAGGGTCATCCGCTCGTCGACCTCGTGGCAGAGATCGGGGCTGCCCGGGAATATGGGGCCGAAGGCGGCGACCCGGGGCATCGCCTTAGCGTACGACGTGCCCGGC
This sequence comes from uncultured Treponemataceae bacterium, assembly GCA_964573825.1. Classification (GTDB taxonomy): domain Bacteria; phylum Spirochaetota; class Spirochaetia; order Treponematales; family UBA12059; genus SZUA-370. The sequence continues at coordinate 2,847 of CAZNNA010000336.1, read as the reverse complement.
GCGAGGATGTACTCGCCGGGCCTGGCGCTCCCCTCCTCGTAGGCCTCGTAGAGGGCGCGCATGAAGGGTTCGTCGCGGGATATGCAGAGCGCCGGCAGGAATCCCTCGGTCGACGCCGAATAGCCGTAGCGCTCCGAGGCAGCCTCGAAGGCGGCACGGATCTCTTCTTCCGTCTGGCCGAAGGCGCAACGCAGGTTGACGGTAAGCGACAGCCCGCCTTCGTCTGATCGCGCTACATCCGGGGAGGCGCTCGTGGGACCGACGTATTCGCCTAAGGCCGTCTCGGGGCGAGTCTGGAGCCCCAGTCCCGTCGCCAGGTAATCGGGCCGGCGCTCGCCACGCTGGCACGGGAAGAACACGTCTCGCACGAAGTCGACGAAGCCATTCGATCCGAGGCCCGACAGGAAGTCGCAGAGCCGCATTATGGCGTTGTCGCCTCGCTCCGGGACCGATGAATGCACGGCCTTTCCGAGGGCGCTCACCCGGGCCCTCGTGCCAGCGGGGTCGAGCAGTTCCACCGTCACGGGGCGGCCGGAACGCTCGAGCCCAAGCAAGGCGCGGCCCAAGCCCGGCCCCTCGAGCGTGGCCTCGGCCGAGCAGGGTACCGCATTGGCGGCGACGCCGCCTTCCAAGGCGACGAGCCTATAGGCCCCCAGGCGCCGGCTCGACTCGCCCGTGAATCGTAGGACTACGTCGCAATGCCCCTTCTCCCTATTGATGACCGGGAACTCGCCATCGGGCGTGAAACCGAAGTCGGGAGGAGACTCCTCGGCCAGGTAGGCGCGCATGTCCTCCCAGTCGATCTCTTCCATGGTACCCACGATGAAGCGTACGCGGCGCCTGAGCGCCGCGCCGGAATCGAGCACGGCCTTGAGCGACCAGAGGCAGAGCACGAGCGGCCCCTTGTCGTCGACCGATCCCCGTCCCCAGACTGCCCCGTCGGCCAGCTCGCCCCAGGGAGAGCGGGTCCAGGCCCTCTCGTCGCCCGGGGCGACGACGTCGACGTGGGCCAGGATACCGAGCGTCTCGGCGCCGGCCGGGCCGATCTCGGCGATGCCCACGTCGCCCCCCGCGGCGAGCCTCGTCTCCAGCCCATGGGCCCGAGCGGACTCGAGGAAGGCCGCCAAGGCCGAGCGCGCCCCCGCTCGGTCGCTCGAGACCGAGCGGACGGCTAGGAGCCGTAGTATATCAGCCACGATATCCTTTCGATGAGCCTCGATGAAGTCCATATAGGGTCGAGCCACGGGGTTCCTCCTTCGCTCGTCGCCTCTCGCGCCGCCTATCGAGCGTCGCCTAGGGCGCGCCGCGCTAGTATACGCCAAGTGCCGCCATTCCCCAGGAGAAAAAGCTTGCCCGGCCTCGATAAGCGGGCCTATGCTCGAACGAACGTCAACAGAGGAGGCTCTCATGTCTGAGACCAAGAAGCGCATCGATTGGGCAAGGCTGATGCCCCATGCCTACACCATCATCCTGTGCATCGTCGTGGTGGCTATGGCGTTGACCTGGGTGGTACCGGCCGGTAACTTCGAGCGAGCCTACAACGAGGAGCTGGACCGAGAGCTCGTGGTACCTGGAACCTACGCGGAGGCGGAGAGGGCGCCGGTCGGGCCCTGGTCCATGGTCATATCGCTCTACGAGGGCATGACCGAGGCTGGCGATATCATCTTCTTCATACTTATCGCCTACGGCTACGTCTTCATGCTACTCAAGACCGGCTCGATAGATAGCCTCGTCGGCGCCATGCTTAGGCGACTCGGCAAGAACGATAAGATCCTCATCCCGGCCTTCATGCTGCTCTTCGGCGTCGCCGGCTCGACCTTCGGCATGTACGAGGAGACCTACGGACTCATCCCGGCCTTCATAGCCATAGCCATGGCGCTCGGCTACGACGGCCTCGTCGGCGGCGCCATAGTCTTCGTGGGCGTCGCCACGGGGTTCGCGGCGGCGACGATCAATCCCTTCACCGTGGGCATAGCGCAGGGCATAGCGGGCATCACGCCCGGCCCCACGCTCATGGCCTTCCGCCTCGTCGCCTGGGCACTCTTCATGGCCCTATCGATCGGCTATACGATGCGCTACGCGGCAAGGGTCAAGAAGAACCCCGAGCTCAGCTACGTCAAGGGCGTCGAATTCCGCGGCCTCGAGGGCAGGAGCCGCGAGGAGGTCATGGGCCTCGGCTTCACGGCGGCCCAGAAGCTGAGCCTCGTCGGCTTCGTCCTCGTCATCGCGGCCATAGTGGTCGGCGTGACCGCCTTCGGTTTCTACCTGGGAGAGCTATCCGCCATCTTCCTCGTAGCCATCGCCTACACGGGCCTCGTCAACCGCCTGAAGCCCGGCAGGGTGGCGGAGCTCTTCATAGAAGGAGCCGGGAACGCCGTATTCGGCGCGCTGCTCGTCGGCCTGGCCCGCGCCATAGAGGTCGTCCTGACCAAGGCGAACATCATAGATACCATAGTCTTCTCGCTCGCGGGGCTCATCCAGAACTTCCACCAGTATTTCGCCGCGTTAGCGATGCTCGTCGTCCAGAACCTCGTTAACTTCTTCATACCGTCGGGCTCGGGCCAGGCTGCGGTAATGATGCCCATCATGGCCCCGCTCGCCGATGTCCTGGGAGTCTCGCGGGAGATAGCTGTCACGGCCTACCAATTCGGCGACGGATTCTCAAACATGTTCTGGCCGACCGCCGTAGCCGTCGAATGCGGTATCATGGGCATCGGCATGAATCGTTGGTATAGGTTCATCACGCCGCTCTTCCTCATGATGTTCGCGCTCCAGGCGGTACTCATTACCGGAGCGCTGGTCATAGGGCTCTAGAAGCATGGGAGGGGATACCCCGATGGGATCCCC
>CAZNNA010000335.1:0-3777 GCA_964573825.1 uncultured Treponemataceae bacterium | reverse complement strand
TGGTGAAGGACGTGGCCATGGAGAAGAAGTAGATGAGCCCCTGGCCCTTGGTGATGAGTATGGACGTCATCTCGGTGTTTGGCACGTTTACGTTGTTGATGGTCACGTCGCAGCCGCGCTCGCCGGTGATGGCGATGACCCGGCGGTAGACCTCGAGGGCGTCTGTCGCGTCGGCCACGATGACGTCGGTCGCCAGGCCCATATCGGCTATGCGCTTGGCGTTGGCCTCGGAGTACTCGACGACGATGACCTTGCCGTAGGGGCCGACGTTCTTCATGGCCTGGTAGCAGCAGAGCATGCCCGACTTACCGCCGCCGCCTATGATGCAGACCGTGTCGCCTTCCTTGACCAGGCGATCGACCTGCGCCGGGGCGCCGGCGACGTCCAGGGCCGCGAGGGCCAGGCGCTCGGGCAGGTCGGAGGGGACCTGGGCGAATATTCCGCTCTCGAAGAGTATGGCCTGGGCCTCCACCTCGACCTGGTCGTGATCCGGATCGAGGTGCTTGATGCGCGCGAGCTTGAGGGGGGTGAGCGAAAGCGATACGAGCGTCGCGATCTTGTCCCCGACCTGCAGCTTCTTGTTAGGATACTCGGGCCCTATCGCCTTGACCGTGCCTATGAGCATGCCGCCCGAGCCGGTGACGGGATTCTGCATCTTGCCGCGCTCCGCGACGATGGACATGATCATGTCGCTCATCCTGCCGGCGTCGCCGCCGCAGGCCTTGCGTATCTGCGTGTAGCTGGCGGAGTCTATATTGAGCGTGCTGACGTCTATGAGCACCTCGTTGTCGTAGATAGACATGGTATTGTCGAGGCGCAAGGCCGGCTGCGGCAGTATGCCCTTTGGCTCCAGTACCCTGTGGCTACCGTAGCGGCAGCCCTTACCCATGCTCATGGATCCCTCCTCGTGGCGCGACGATAATTCTAGCAGACCGGGCGCCTCACGGGCAAGGCTCGTCGACCGCGGTCACCGTAACGGAGCTCTCCCGCTCGGTCCCCGGCTCGAGGGCTAGGGAGCCTTCCTTGCGGTCGAAGGGCTCCTGGCGCTCGAAGTCGTCGAGCCCTTGCCAGGGCTCGACGCAGACGAAGGGGCCTCCCGCGTTGGACCAGAGCCCGAGGTAGCGGTAGTCGTCGAAGTCGAGCCTGATCCGTAGCCCGCCCTGCCTCAGCTCGCACCAGCGCGACGAGGCCGGCCCCAGGTCGAGCACGTAGGTCGCGGCCAGGCCCTCCTCGTCGAAGGCCAAGCCTCCGTCGCAGTCGAGGGGGCGGCGCTCCCCGGTAAGGAGGCCCGAGCCCGGATCTACGAGGAGCCGCTCGTAGCGCCCTGGCGGCAGGCGTAGCGCGAGGTCGGCCTTGCGACCGGGAATACCCGCGAGGGGGGCCCTGAAGCCGGGGTGCCAGCCCAATGAATAGTGAAGCGTATCGCTCCCGGCGTTGCGTACCCTGGCGCGCTGGGTAAGCCGACACTCGGAGAGCTCGTAGCGTACGGCCAGCGCGGCCTTCCAGGGATAGGCGCCGACGGCGGCGTCGCCCGAGTCGAGCTCGTACTCGACCCAGGCCAGAGCCTCGTCGGCGCCCGAGCCCGTAAGGCGGAAGACCGAGCGCCTCGCGTAGCCGTGATTGGGCTGCTCGACGAGGCGGCCGTCGCTCGTCAGGCTCCTGCCGCCGGAGAGCCGCCCTATGTTCGGGAACAGGAGGGGCGCGTGGCCCTTCCACCAGGGCCCCTCGGGCTCGATGACGCCGTCGTTGACGAGGAGCCCCGACCAGGAGCCGTCGGCCCTGCGCAGCCCGAGGGACGAGGGTTCCGCCCCGAGGGCCTCTACGCGGGCCCGGAGGGATCCCGATTCCAGGTACGAGCCGCGCTCGTCGTTACGTATAGTCGCCATGCCCTCCACCATAGCCGTAGCGGAGGCCTGGCGGCAAGCCGTGGAGAACGGTACGAGGCTTAGGGAGACGCCCTGCTCAGTAATTCTCCCTCGAGGAAGGTCCACACCTCGGGAAGCCCCAGGTAGTTCTTGTGTTGCCCTCCTTCTATCACGACGAGCCCGTGGCTCGCGCCGGCCGCCCCTAGCGCCTCGTCAAGCGCCGTCGCCTGGGCGAAGGGAACGACGACATCCTTATCCCCGTGCAGGAGCAGGCAGGCGGGGCAGTCAGCCCTCGCCGAGGCGACGGGGCTTCCCCTAGCGTATTCCGCCGCCTTGCTCGCCGGAGGGCCCCCGAACAAGGCTTCGTCGAGGCCTACGAGGTTAGCCCGGTACGGCTCAGGCTGGGCCGAGTCCGCCTCGTAGAGGCGAACCATGTCGCTTACCGCCGAGGCCGCCACCACGGCGCACGGCATTACATAAGGCGCTCCGCCTCCGCCGAGGGAACCGCCGCCCGTCCCGAAGGCGTACGACAAGGCAAGGTGACCGCCCGAGGACCAGCCGAGCAACGCCACGCGTTCCGCGTCGATGCCGTACTCCGCCGCCGAGCCGACCAGGAACCCGATCGCGCGCCCCACGTCTCCGAGCATCGCGGCGAAGGGGAAGGGCTCGCCGCGCGCGACGAGCCTGTCGAGGGGCGTATGATTGATAGCCGCGGCGACGTAGCCCCTGGCGGCCGCCTGCCTGAGCAGCGGCTCGAACATACCCTTCCACTGCTTGTCCTTGGTGAAGCTGACGTAGTCCCCGTAACCGTTTCCGGGCAGGTAGACCAGGAGCGGTCGAGGCTCCGCCGCCTCGGGGCTATAGGCGATATCCAATCGCAGCTCGAGGCCCCCGATCGCGGCGTAGGCGACGTCGCGGCGATACTCGACGCGCGGCTCCGGCGCGGCCGCGGATACGGACGGGGAGGTCGCGGGCCGCGTCGACGCCGTGTCCATGGCAGGCTTCGGCGCGCCCGGCTCCCCTATCGGATCCTCGGGCTCGGGAGCCGAGACGCAAGCCGCGGAGAGCGCGAGCGCTATGCCGAGCGCCGAGACAGCCTCCGCTATCCTAGACGACCGCCGGGCGAGGCGGCCGGTTCCATCGATCCCCATGGCGATACCTCCTGTGTCAAGGTTAATTAACAAAATAAGTATAACGCCTAGCCTCTGGATCGCAAGCGAATGGCGAGTATCTCTTGGCCCCGGGCTTCATTAAGGCTATACTTCGAATATGGATTCGATCCGCTCGACGCAGGTCATATCGAGCCTCGGAACCCCGGCGAGCTTCCGTCGGAGGCCCCTTCACGGCTTGCTCGTCGCTGCGTTCGCCCTATGTCTCTGGGCCCCCCTCGCCGGCGCCCAGACCGTATCGATCAAGGTAGCCTATACCGAATGGTTCCCGTACACCTTCTCCGCCGAAGGCCGCGCGACGGGTTTCGAGATAGAGTTAGCCGACGCGGCGTTCAAGTCGCTCGGGATCAAGGCCGCCTTCGTCGAGCTACCCTGGCGCCGTTGCATAGAGAGCCTGGAGGCGGGCGCGGTGGATGCCGTGGTCTCCATGCTCGATAGCGACGAGCGACGTGCTTACGCCATCTTCCCCGACGAGCCGATAAGCTCCTCGGTCGTCATGGTGACGACGCTCGAAGGTTCAGCCCTGCGCTTCGACGGCTCGCTATCCTCGCTCCGAGGGCGAACCGTCGGCATCATTGACGGCTTCGTCTACGGAGACGCGTTCGATGGTACTATAGGTATAATAAAAGATACATCACGAGGTCCGAGCATGCTGCTCGATAAGCTCATCCAGGGGCGAAACGACGCCGTCATAGAGAACCGCGTCGTCCTGTCCGCCTACGCGGCCGAGGCCGGGGTGCTAG
>CAZNNA010000334.1:0-3843 GCA_964573825.1 uncultured Treponemataceae bacterium | reverse complement strand
CCACGTCTCCACGGGCGGCGGGGCTTCGCTCGAGCTGCTCGAGGGCAAGAAGCTTCCCGGCATAGAAGTCTGCAGGTAGGGCGCCGCGGGGCGCCCGGGAGAACAACGATGAGAAACTACTACATAGCGGGCAACTGGAAGATGCATAAGACCGTGTCCGAGTCCGTAGCGCTGGCTAGCGAGCTTAAGTCCGCGCTCTCGGGCTGCGGCGAGCGGCTCCTGGTCGCGCCGGCCTTCACCGCGCTCGAGGCGGTAGGCAAGGCCCTCAAGGGCTCGAACGTTCGCCTCGGGGCCCAGAACATGGGGCCGGAGGAGCAGGGCGCTCATACCGGGGAGGTATCGGTGCTCATGCTCAAGGACCTCGGCGTGAGCGCCGTCATCCTGGGGCACTCCGAGCGCCGCCATAGCTACCTGGAGGACGACGCCCTCGTCAACAAGAAGCTCCTGCTGGCTCTCAAGCACGGCCTTGAGCCCATACTCTGCGTGGGCGAGACCCTCGAGGAGCGCGAGGCCGGCCGCCTGGAGGCCGTAGTCGGCACGCAGGTGCGCGAGGGACTCAAGGGCGTGCCCGCGGCCGAGCTCGGCAAGGTGACCCTAGCCTACGAGCCCGTATGGGCCATAGGCACCGGTAAGACCGCCACGCCCGCGGACGCCGACGCCGTTCACGCCTATATCCGCGGCGTCCTCTCGGGGCTCTACGGACAGGCGGCCGCCAAGGCCATGTGCATACAGTACGGCGGCTCGGTCAAGCCGGACAACGCCGCCGAGCTCATGGCCATGCCTAACATCGACGGGGCCCTGGTCGGAGGGGCCTCGCTCAAGGCCGAGACCTTCGCTCCCATAGCCCGTTTCAGGGCGTAGGGCCGCCGGAGTAGATACTCCTCGCAAGGCGGCGGCCGTTACCGACGGCCGCCGCCCGTTTATGGGGGGAAGCCCTTGCGCGCTTGCGACCGTTTGGTATAGTATCGCTCGGAACTTCGTCCGGCCTCGCGGCCATCGAGACGTTCCATAGACCCGATTAACCTGGAGTCATACAAATGGGTGTGTTCGGTATCGTCCTCCTTGTCCTCTTCTCCATAGTCTGCGCCTTTCTCATCTTCATGGTCGTCATACAGGATCAGGAGGGCGAGGGCCTCGGCGGCGTTTTCGCTGGAGCCGGCAACGCCGCCTTCGGATCTCGCTCGTCGAGCGTGGTGGTTCGGATCACCTACGTGCTCGGGGCGCTCTTCTTCGTCATCGCCTTCGGCCTAGCCGTGCTCAATAAGAGCGACGCCGCCAGCGTCGATAAGGCGCTCAGGGCGGCCGAGGGGCAGGCGACCGAGTGGTGGGATAAGGGCGCCGCCCCGGCTACCCAGGCTCCCGCTCCCGCCGCGGAGACCAGCGGCACCCCCGCCTCGCAATAGGCCGCGCGCCGGGCACGGGCCCGCGACCGCTCTCGATGGCGCGCCCGAGGCGCTTCCCCGCGGGGAAGGCTCCTCGGGCCGCTGTCTATACGGCTGCGCGGCCCGCCGGCGCCACCGACCGATAGTCGCCCTATACGCATGGCAGACCTATACGCGATACTCGGCGTCCATCCCGACGCGAGCGCTAAGGAAATCAAGAGCGCCTTCAGGAAGAAGGCCAAGGCCGGGCATCCGGACATGGGCGGGCGCGACGAGGAGTCGATACGCCAGGTCCTGGAGGCCTACCGCATCCTATCCGACTCCCGTTCCAGGCGCGAGTACGACCGCGGTCGCCTGCGGCTGGTCCCGGGCGAGGAAGGCGGCTCCTTCGATTATCGGCTCTGGCTCAAGGAGCGGCTCGATAACCCCGAGTACGTCGCCAAGCTCGTGTTCTACGACCTCCTGCACGGGCTCGAGGACGAGGCCCTCTCCCTCTACGACTCCATGCGCGGAAGGGACGACGGCCGCCTCGAGCGTTTCTTCGAGCGTCCCGAGGCGATGGACGCCGAATTCTGCATAGCCGAGGAATACATAGCCCGCGGGCGCTTCGTCGACGCGTACCGAACCATAGCGCGGCTTATCGCCATGGAGAAGAATTCCCCCGGTTTCGGATACTTCTTCGACGTGGTCCTGTTTACCTTCCGGCATCTCGTGCTCGATAGCCTACCCAAGGTGCTGGAGGCCGAGCCGATGCTCGAGCTCCTGGACGACGCCCTGGCTCGGGCCAGCTCGGCGGAGAACGACGCGCAGTTCCTGAGGCGCAAGGCCGAGCTGCTGCTCAGGCTGGGCCGCGACGACGAGGCGGCCAGGTGCCTCGCGCGCGCCGCCGCCCTCGCGCCGCGCATGGCCGGCCTCAAGGCGCTCGTATCGCGCGTCGCCTCGTCGCGCAGGGCGAGCGCCGCGTCGAGCGCCAGGCCGGGCGCCAAGCCTTGATAAGCCGCGCGATTTCCATTAACCTACGTTGCCTTCGTTTGTTACTACCATGGCGCGCGCCGTACGGGCCCCGCGCCTAATCGCCTAGCCCATGGAGTCATGGAATGCATAAGCGCCTTTCGCTCATAGCCGTCGCCTGCCTCTCGGCCGTTTCCGCCTGGGCCCAGCCCCTAGGGACGAGCCTAGGACTGCCGCTCGCCACCGTCAAGCTCGTCAAGACGGAGGTCGTTACCGAGAAACGCTTCCGCGAGGACGTAGCCAAGCTCGAGAAGCTCACGGGGCGCGCGCTCGGCCCCGAGCAGCGCAAGGCCTACCTCGAGGACATCATCAACGACATGCTCTTCTACCAGATGTGCGAGCGCGACGGCATCAAGGTAAGCGACGGTGAGATCGATACCACGCTGGCCCGCCTCCGCGCGCAACGCCCCGCCGGAGAGACGGACGAGCAGTTCGCCGCCTTCCTAGCCACCCAGGGCGTCCCCATGGATCAGCTGCGCTCGTACTATAAGAAGCAGATGCTCGTGCAGCGCTGGCTCATGACGGCCAAGGCCGCCGAGATAGCCGCGATGCCCAAGATAACGACGGCGGACGTCCTCGAGCGCTACAACCTCAAGAAGGCCGAGCTCGTGAGGCCCGATACCGTGGTCCTGTCCATCCTCGTCTACCAGTTCAAGGACGCTAGCCCCGAGGAGCGCGCCAAGGGCGCCGCCGTCATGAAGAAGGCGTCCGAGCGCCTCGCCAAGGGCGAGTCCTTCGACGCCGTGCGCTTCGACGCCAAGGCCGGCGGCTTCGACGCGACCAGCGCCCCCGAGTACTTACCCCGGACCGAGGCGTCCATGGCGCGCTTCGGCAAGGAGTTCTTCGACATGGCCTTCTCGCTCAAGGACGGCGAGGCTTCCATTCCCTTCGAGACTCCGCAAGGCTGGTGGATACTCAAGCGCCATGAGTTCTTGCCCCAGCGCCAGCTCGAGCTGGGCGATTCCTTGAGGCCGGGCCAACCGGGCACCGTGCAGGACTACCTGGGACAGGCCCTGGCCCAGGAGCGAGAGTCCGCGTTCATGCAGAAGACGTTCCAGGACCTGTTCGCGACGCTTCGCAAGAAGGCCGAGATCAGTTACAAGGGAACGCCCTGATGGCCTCCCGGCGCAAGGCCAGGATCCTGGCCTTCCAGGCGCTCTACGCGTGGGATGCCTCGGGCATGGGCACGGGCGAGCTCCTCTCGTTCGCCTGGCTCGGCGAGGATAGCGCGGCTAAGGCCGACGAGGAGCTCAAGGCCTTCGCCGGCCTCGTCGTGTCAGGGACGATAGAGAACCTCGAGGCCATAGACGCCGCCATATCGAGGCATCTGCAGCATTGGGCCTTCGAGCGCCTCAAGAAGGTCGACCTGGCCATCCTGCGCGTGTCGGCGTACTCGCTCCTCTATCAGGACGACATGCCGGCGCAGATTACCATCGACGAGGCTATAGAG
>CAZNNA010000333.1:0-3873 GCA_964573825.1 uncultured Treponemataceae bacterium | reverse complement strand
CTACGAGAGCCTCAAGACCTCCGAGCACGTATACCACGCCGCGGGCGTCTCCCCGTCCGAGGTAGCCTCTCCCGGCAAGGATTGGCGCTCCCGGCTCGACGAGGCGCTCAAGCTGCCGCGCGTCATAGCCGTCGGCGAGATTGGCCTCGACTATTTCCATCGCTACGGCAATAAGGATAGCCAGATCGAGCTCTTCATCGACCAGCTCGACTTAGCCGCCAAGCACGACCTCCCCGTCATCATCCATAACCGCGAGGCCGGCAAGGACGTGCTCGACGTGCTCCGCGACCGCCTGCCCGCGGCGGGCGGCGTCCTGCACTGCTACTCGGAGAACGCCGAGTACGCCCAGCGCGCCCTGGACCTGAACCTGTACTTCTCGTTCGCCGGTAACCTGACCTACCGCAACGCCAAGAACCTGCACGAGACGGTGCGGGTCCTGCCCCTGGATCGCATACTCGTGGAGTCGGAGGCGCCCTTCATGGTGCCCTCGAAGTACCGCGGCAAGCGCAACAAGCCGGAGTACCTGCCGGCCACGGTCGACGACCTGGCCATGCTCCTCGATATGCCCATCGAGGAGGTCGCGGAGGCGACCTACCAGAACGCCTGCCGCCTCTTCCGCGTGCCGGCATAGCGCCATAGGGCCTTGAAGGGCGGGGAGCGCTGCCTCTAGCGCGATCCGGGGCGTCCGTCGTGGCGGGCGCCCCTGTTATTAAGTGGAGCGTCGATGAACCTTCATGTACCCGTCCGCGTCGGAACGTACGTGACCCGCGGCAATCTTTTCCTGGCCCCGGTCGCCGGCTACTCGGACGCCGCCTTCAGGTCGGTCTGCGCCGACGAGGGCTGCGACCTGGCCTTCACGGAGATGGTCAGCTCCGAGGCCCTCACCCGCGGGCACCTCAAGACCGAGGTGCTCCTAGGGCGCGAGGACAACGAGCCGGACTACGCGGTGCAGCTCTTCGGGGCCGATCCCGACACCATGGGCAGGGCCGCGGCCATGGTCGAGGCGCGCTGGCGCCCGGCTATCATAGACCTGAACTGCGGCTGCCCGGTACCCAAGATCGTCCGTACCGGCGCTGGTTCCTCGCTCATGCGCGAGCCGGGGCGGATCCGCGACATCGTGGCCGCCATGGTCGCCGCGGTCGACGCGCCCGTTACGGCGAAGATCCGGCTAGGATGGGACGATTCTTCCATCAACTACCTAGAGGCCGCGGCGGCGGCGGTCGAGGGCGGCGCCGCCGCGCTGACGCTGCACGCCAGGACGAGGGAGCAGGGCTACTCGGGCAAGGCGGATCGCCCGGCCTTCTATAGGCTGGCCGCGGCCGTTCCCGTACCCGTCTTCGCCTCCGGGGACCTGTTCTCGGCCGCCGACGCCGTCGATATACTCGCCGGCCCCGCGAAGGACGGAGGGGCCCCCGAGTCGGGGGCCGCGCCTTCGGGCCGGGTCGCCGGCGTCATGTTCGCGCGGGGCGCGATGGGAGATCCCTTTATCTTCGCCCGGGCCCGGGCCGCGCTCGAGGGCCTGCCCGAGCCGGAGATTAGCCCGGAGGCCAGGCTGTCCGCTGCTCGGCGCCACCTGGACTCCTCCGTGCGCTGGTACGGCGAGCGAACGGCCTGCGTGGAATTCCGTAAGCAGGCCTGCGCCTACCTTAAGGGAATCCCCGGCGGGGCCGATCTCCGGAGGCAAGCCGTGGCCTGCTCGACGCTAGACGATTACCGGGGATTCTTCGAGGCCTGGGAACGGGCCGCCCTGGCTACTCGCCCTCGCGTTTCTTGAGCCAAGCCTTGATGCGCTCCCCGAGCGCCGCGTCCAGGTTCCCGGGCGGCGTGGGTCCCGTGGCCTCGAGCAGGAAGGGCAGCACGATGTCGCGCTTCACCTCTTCCCACCGGGCCGGCATGACGTTGGGCGCCTTGATGTAGTTGGCCGGCGGCAGCTTGCCGAGCAGGGATGGATAGTATAGAGGGAAGAGCTTCTCGTTGACGGCCTTGATGGCCGAGAACCCCCCCGCTATCCCGAAGGACGATTCCATCGAGCGGTATCGCCTCGCGTCCTCCAGGATGGTTCTCTGCGTCTCCTCGCTGAAGAACCAGGTCAGGAAGGCTTCCGCGGCCTGGCGACCCTCGCCCCGCCTGCAGATGCCCGCGTAGATCGCGTCTTCGTCCACGGGTATGCGCGAGTCCCTGGCGAGCCAGCGGAAGGCGAGCGCCGTGCGCCGCTCCTCCGCTATAGAGAAGAAGGTCGATGAGTTCATGGCCGCGAAGCCTATGCGGCCTTCCTCCACCGACTTGTAGGGCGGCAGGTACAGGTACTTGAACTGGAATTCTTCCTCGGTGAGGGGCGAGCCGTTGGCTCGCTCGGACCAGGACCTGAGGGCGGCAAGGCTCGAGGAGAGGCCGTCCTGGTTCCACCTGAGGGGATCGCCTTCCTTGAAGTCGGCCCCGAGTAACGTCGAGGCTGAGAAGAGGAATTCGGTCGACCATCGAGGGCCGAAGCCCATGGCCGAGTAGCCCGCCTTGGCCTTGACGTTGATCGCCGCGCCCTTGCGTTCGAGCTCGTCCAATCCTATGACGAAGCTGTCGGCCATCGCGGCGTCCTGGCGGCGGTCGAAGACGATCAGCGGAAGGTTGAACGAGACCGGAAGGAGGATCTGCCTGCCTTCAGAGCTGCCGAGCTCGAGGAGGTCGCTATAGAAGGCGCTTTGGTTGATGACGAGCTCGGAGAAGAGCTGGTCGAGGGCCTGGAACGATGTCCTGGACGAGGCGTTCTTGAGGTAGCGGCCTATGGCGAGGGCCGGGACCGAATCGCGTCCGGCGAGCGTCTCCGCCACGTTCTCGTCGTAGGTGACGTGGAGCTTATACCTCGCCTGCGACGCGTTGAAGGCGGCCGCGTACAGGGCCATCTGCGGTACGTCGGTGAGTAGTTCGGCTTGGGCCTTCTCGAACAGGGAGCAGGAGGCGAGCGATGCGCCGACCGCGAGGGCCAGGGCCGCGAGCCGTAGGCGCCGTGGGAGTCTCATGCCCAGAGACTAGCTAAAACGAGCCGATTGCTCAAGGCGCCGATTCGGTATGGCGCCCTTGGTCCCTTGACGGTATACTAGGCGCATGCAGATCAAGACGCCCGAGGTATACGCCATGATAGAGGCGATAGGGCATCACTACAAGAACAACATCTCCAACCGCTTTACCCGCGGGGCGCTCTCCATGCTCGTACTGGACAACGCTACATGGAACCAGATCGAAGAACTGACCGAGAAGTCCGACAACTATCGGTACCAGGGCTATCACATAGACGAGCTCTACGGGCTCATCCTGGCCATGGCTCGCTTCGTCTCCGCCTCGAGGAAGCAAGGGTCCCAGACGCTACGGTACGGAGCCGTCGACAAGCTGAGCCCCCAGGATCGGGTGCTCAGGGACATGGTAGTCAACAACTTCGCCTCCAACCTCAACATCCTGGCGGATCTCCTTAATAAGCTGTACGTCAAGGTCGTCGAGATCGACAAGGAGAACGCCGCCGGGCGGCAGCCCGTCTACGTTCGCTTCCCCGAGCTGGGCGAGCTTGGGCGCTATCTCGTCGGTTAGGCTCGAGCGTCCTTCTACGTGAAGAACGCCGCGCCGGCCTGGTGCGGCACGGCCTGGTGCGGCGTATTGACATTCCGGGCGCTTTTTCATACTATTCGGTGCCTTGAGAAGGAGCGGTGTCCGAGCGGTTTAAGGAGGCGGTCTTGAAAACCGTTGTGCCGTAAGGCACCGGGGGTTCGAATCCCCCCTGCTCCGTTGGATGCCGGCTCGTTCCGGCCAGCCGTTTGGAGAGGTGCGAGAGAGGCCGAATCGGGCTCCCTGCTAAGGAGTTGTGCCCCTCAAGGGCACCGGGGGTTC
>CAZNNA010000332.1:0-3877 GCA_964573825.1 uncultured Treponemataceae bacterium | reverse complement strand
GTTGTTGGTGGCCACGCCGTAGACGTCCGCGAGGATATCGTCGATCGCGTAGGGGCCGAAGCACTGGGCCGTCGAGCGCCAGGTGACCCAGGGCGTCACCGAGAGGTAGGCGCCTGAGTCTGCGTGCATCGTCGCCTTGACCGCCAGGACGCGGCCCTCGCTGGAGACGCCCACCTTGTAGCGCAGGCGGTAGGGGTGGCGCTTGTAGCTCTCGCGGAAGGACCACTCGCGGTCGTAGCGCAGCTTGACCGGGCGCCCCGTCAGGCGGGCGGCCAGGGCTGCCCGGGCGCAGACCACGGCGGCGGTATCGTCCTTGCCCCCGAAGCCGCCGCCTACCGCTATGGTGTAGACCTCGACGTTGGACAGGGGCTCCCCGAGCAGGGCGGCGACGAAGCGCCGCGTGCTGAAGGGGTGCTGCATGCTGCCGTAGACCTCTATGACCCCGTCGGAGCGCGGGACGCAGACGGCGGTCTCCGGCTCCATGTAGGCGTGCTCTATGACCTGGGTGGTGAACTCCTCCTCCAGGACGAGCTCGCAGCGCTCGAAGGCCGGCTCCGGGTCGCCGTGGCGGAGGCGGTGGTGGGCGACCACGTTGGAGTCGCCGTAGGCCGGCACGAGGGGAGCCCCCGGCTCCAGGGCCTCGTCTATGGTCAGGACCGGCTTCACTGGCGTCGCGCTTACCCTGACCAGGGCCGCCGCCGCCACGGCCGCGGGCCGGGACTCGGCCACGGCGATGGCGCAGACGTCGCCCCAGGAACGTATCCTGCCGGAGGCCAGCATGGGGTAGTCGCGCTCTATCTGCCCGAAGCAGGCCTGGCCCGGCACGTCCGAGGCGGTTATGACGCGGACGCAGCCCGGGCTCGCGAGGGCCTCGCCGGCGTCGATCCGCAGGTCCCGGGCCGCGACGTAGTCGGCGTAGACCGGCGCCGCGTGCAGCATGCCGGCTATTGCTATGTCGTCGGCGTAGGTCGCCCGGCCGGTGACCTTGGCGCGGGCGTCGTTGCGGTAGGCCGCGTCCCGCCTCACGAGGAGGCCTCCGCGGGGCCGGACCCCGCCGGCCGCGTCGCGGCCAGGCCGAGGCGCAGGAAGACCCAGGGCGCGCCCAGGGAGACCCAGGCGCCCACGAGGCCGTAGCGCAGGAAGCGGAAGAGAGCGTAGAGCCCGTGGCCCGCCTTGGGAGCCAGGAGCTTGACGCCGAAGTATATGACGGCGATGCCCGCGAGGCCCACGGCCATGCGCGCGGCCTTCTTGGCCAGGGTGCCCGAGCCGGCGTCGAAGCGTAGCCGCTCGAAGAGGAAGCAGGCGCCGATCGCGGTGCCGAGGAAGACGCCCGAGAGGCTCGTGTCCTGCGGGTGGAGCGCGTTCATGCCTAGGGATACGGCCGCCGCCGCTATGATGCGGATCCGCACGTTCCAGCCGGCGACCGCCTTGGCGACTCGGTCCCCGAAGACGAGGCTGGCCAGGGCGAAGCCCCAGCCCAGGGCCAGGCCCAGGAAGATGTCCGTCGGGAAGTGTACGCCCAGGTACAGTCGCGTGAAGCTGACGAGGAGGGGTACGCCGAGGGCCAGGGCGAGGCCCAAGGGGCGCCGCAGGCGCGGCGCGAGGAGGCCCCAGAAGGTAGCGGTGCCCTGGGCGTGGCCCGAGGGCAGCCCGTGGCTCGACTCGTAGGAGAGTCCCACGGACGGGTCCAGGTGGAAGGGCCTCGGCTGGGCGAACAGGACCTTGGTCCAGCCGTTGACGAAGCTCGAGGCCAGGAATACGAGCCCGAGCCGTGCCCCGAAGCGTTCATCGACGCACCAGAACAGTATGGGCAGGAAGAGCAGGTAGAAATACTCCGAGCCGAGCTGGGTCAGGACCTTCATGACCACGGTCAGGCCCGGGCTCTCTATCGTCTGTATGGCCCTGATGACGTCGACTCCCCACTCGAGGATGCCTTCCATGTATGCCTCCCTTAACCTAGGCCGGCGCGGGCAGGAGGGCCCTGCCCGTGGCCAGCAAGGCCTTGAACTCGTGCTCGGGCACCGGTTTCGAGAACAGGTAGCCCTGGAACTGGTCGCAGAAGATGGTATCGAGGAAATTGAGCTGCTCGCGGTTCTCCACGCCCTCCGCCACCACCGAGAAGCTCAGGGTGTGGGCCAGGTCGATGATGGCCGAGGCGATGATGGAGGCCTTGCGGTCGTGGGGCAGGGGGTCTATGAACGACTTGTCCATCTTGACCGTGTCCACGGGGTAGTCCTTGAGCTTGGAGAACGACGAGTAGCCGGTGCCGAAGTCGTCGATGGAGACCGAGGCTCCGAGCTCCTTGAGCCTGAGGAGCTTCTTGATGCTCTCCCGCTCGTTGGTCATGATGCCGCTCTCGGTGATCTCGAATTCCAGCCGGCGGGGATCGACGCCGGTAGACTCTATGATGGCCGTGATGTCGTCGACGAGGTACTCCTGGCCGAATTGCCGAGGCGACAGGTTGATCGATATGGGTACGTCGGGGAGGCCCTCCGACGTCCACGAGGCGGCCAGCTCGCAGGTCTTGAGGATGACCATGGCGCCTATGCGGTCTATGTTGCCGCTCCGCTCTGCCACGTCGATGAAGGCGCCCGGGCCCTTGTACTCCCCGGAGGGCAGGCGCCAGCGAACGAGCGCCTCCGCGCCCACGATGAAGCCGGCCCGGTCGACCTTGGCCTGGAAGAAGGGCTCGAAGCGACGCTCCCCGATGGCCAGCCCCAGGTCGTTCTCCAGGCGCTGGCGCTCGAGTATCTCGCCGTTGAGGCGCGCGTCGAAGAGCCGGTAGCCGTCCTTGCCCGACTCCTTGGCCATGTAGAGGGCCGTCTCGGCGTTGCGCGCCAGCTCGGCGGCGTCCTTGCCGTCGTTCGGGTAGAAGGCCACGCCCATGGAAGCCGACAGCAGCTGGCGCTGGCCGAGGCCCAGGTCGAAGGGTTCCAGGAACACGGCCCTCGCCTTGGCGATGATCTCCTTGATCTGGTCCTGGCTCTTGATATCGGGGAAGAGCACGAAGAATTTGTCGCCCCGGTAGCGCGAGACGATGTCGTCGTTACGGAAGCTGGTCCTGAGCGCCTCGGAGACGCGCTTCAAGACCTCGTCGCCCGTCTTGGTGCCGTACATGTCGTTGATCATCTTGAAGCGGTCGAGGCCGAGCGCCATGACCCCGAGCACCCGTCCGCGGTTCCGGGCTATGGTTACGTTGGCCTCGACGTCGCGCATGAAGGCCTCGCGGTTCGGCAGGCGCGTGAGGGGATCGTAGTACTCGTAGAACAGCGCCCGTTCCTCGGCTCGCTTCTGCCTGGTCATGTCCCGCAGCGTCACTATGACGCCGGCTATGTCCGGGTTGCGGAGGTAGTTGGAGGCCGAGGCCTCTATCGGCAGCTCGGTACCGTCGGGCCGGCGGAGCGCGAAGCTGGCCGCGAAGGCGGGGTGCTCCGCCACGAGGTTGGACGAGAACATGGCGCGCTGCTCGGTGGCGTGGCCCTCGCCAAGCAGGGTGAAGAAATCCAGGCCCTCTATGTCCTCGGGCGCGTAGCCGAGCACGGCGCGCGCGCTGGGGCCGCAGAAGCGAACCCAGCCGTCCGCCTCCAGGATGAGCACGACGTCGGCGGCGTGCTGCACGAGCCCCCTGAAGAGCGCCTCGTAGCGCCTGGCGGAGGCGCGCTCGGCCGCGGACGGAGGCTTTGCGGAAGGGAGCGGCTCCATGGGCTCGAGCGGCTCGGCGCTGGCTTCGTCGTCGAGTAAGACTCGGGCGTCCTTGCCGTTCATTTCGACAGTGTAACCGGGAGCGGACGCCCGGGCAAGCCTAAAACTTGACGCCGGCGGGCCCCTCGTAGTACGGTGGGGGCTCACCGCCGGCATGGTGAAATGGCATACACGG
>CAZNNA010000331.1:0-3908 GCA_964573825.1 uncultured Treponemataceae bacterium | reverse complement strand
GCGATGAGCGGCAACTACGCGGCCATGGCGGCCCGAGGCCTGTCGCCCGTCAAGCCGGAGCGCCCCATGGTATCGGTCGGGCTCGGGACCTGCGGCATAGGCAACGGCGCGGACGTACTCTTCGACGCGCTCAAGGACGCGGCCGGCGATGCCGTCGCCGTGAAGCGCGCCGGCTGCTTCGGCTTCTGCGCCGAGGAGCCGCTCGTCATGCTCTACCGCCCCGACAAGCCCATACTGCTCTTCACCGACGCCAAGGCCTCCAAGGCGGGCAAGTTCATAGCGGCCGCGACCGACGACAAGGCCTACGAGCGCATGGCCAGGCAGGCCCGCGCCAAGATATCGGAATGGGACTTCAGGACCTCCCGCGTCGTCTTCGGCCAGGGCTTCCCCGACGTGCCCGAGTGGAACGAGCTCCCCTTCTTCAAGGGCCAGGAGAAGCTGGTGCTCCGCGACAGCGGCCTCATCGACCCCGAGAGCCTGGACGAGTACGTCGCCGTGGGCGGCTACTCCGCCCTGGCCAAGGCCCTGGAGCTTAAGCCCGAGGCCGTCATAGCCGAGGTGACCGACGCCCGCCTGCGCGGCCGCGGCGGCGCGGGCTTCCCCACGGGCGTCAAGTGGCGGCTCATGCGCCAGAACGAGGCGCCGCGCAAGTACGTCATCTGCAACGCCGACGAGGGCGACCCGGGCGCCTACATGAACCGCAACGAGATAGAGAGCGACCCGCACATGCTGCTCGAGGGCATGATCATAGGCGCCTACGCCATGGGCGCCGGCGAGGGCATAGTCTACGTGCGCGCCGAGTACCCCCTGGCCATCGAGCGCCTCGGCAAGGCCATCGACGCGGCCACAGAGGCCGGCTTCCTCGGCGACGACGTCATGGGGAGCGGCTTCG
Source organism: uncultured Treponemataceae bacterium (assembly GCA_964573825.1). Lineage (GTDB taxonomy): Bacteria > Spirochaetota > Spirochaetia > Treponematales > UBA12059 > SZUA-370. The sequence continues at coordinate 3,016 of CAZNNA010000331.1, read as the reverse complement.
GCTTCAACCTGCGCATCGTGAGCGGCGCCGGGGCCTTCGTCTGCGGCGAGGAGACGGCCCTGATAGCCAGCATAGAGGGCAAGTCCGGGCGGTCCATGCCCCGGCCTCCCTTCCCCGCCCAGAAGGGCTACCGCGGCTATCCTACCAACATCAACAACGTCGAGACCTGGTGCAACGTACCCGTGATCCTGGCCCGGGGAGCCTCGTACTTCACCGCCATTGGCACGGAGAAGAGCCCCGGCACCAAGGTCTTCAGCCTCGTAGGCAAGGTCAAGAACACCGGGCTCGTCGAGCTGCCCCTGGGCACGCCGCTGTCGGCCATCGTCTACGGCATGGGCGAGGGAGCCGGCGCTCGCAAGCGCATCAAGGCCGTCCAGACCGGAGGGCCCTCGGGAGGCTGCATACCCGCCGAGCAGTTCGACGTGAAGGTCGACTACGAGTCCCTGGCCGCCCTCGGGGCCATCATGGGCTCGGGCGGCATGGTCGTCATGGACCAGGACAACTGCATGGTCGACGTGGCCCGCTACTTCGTCGGCTTCACCTCGGCGGAGTCCTGCGGCAAGTGCGCGCCCTGCCGCGAGGGCCTGTCCCAGATGCTCAGGATACTGACGGCCGTATCGCGGGGCGAGGGCTCGGAGGCCGATATCGCCGAGCTCGAGCGCCTATCGCGCGTAGTCAAGGACGGCTCGCTCTGCGGCCTGGGGCAGACGGCCGCCAATCCCGTCCTTACCACGCTCAGGTACTTCCGCGGCGAGTACGAGCGGCACATCATCGAGAAGCGTTGCGAATCGGGCACCTGCGAGGGCCTCTTCGAGGCGCTCTGCGAGAATTCCTGCCCGCTCCACATGAACATACCCGGTTACCTTGCCCTGCTCGGCGACGGGCGCATCGAGGACGCCTACGAACTGACCCTACGCGACAATCCGCTCCCGGGCTCCATGGGCCGCATCTGCCACTTCCATTGCCAGATGCGCTGCCGGCGCGACACGCTCGACGAACCGGTGGCCCAGGGCGAGATCCATCGCTACCTGGCCGACACCATGTACAAGATGGGGCGCGAGAAGGACGCCTGGGCCAGGCTCGTCAAGGAGAAGAAGCCCGACACCGGGCGCTCCGTCGCCATAGTCGGGGCCGGGCCTGCCGGCCTGGCAGCGAGCTTCTACCTAGCCAGGCTCGGCCACGACGTCACGGTCTTCGACGCCAAGCCCAAGGCCGGCGGCATACTCCGCTACGGCATACCGGCCTACCGCCTACCCAAGGAGGTGCTCGACAAGGAGCTCGAGCTCTGGAAGCGCCTCGGCGTCAAATTCGTCTTCAACACGACGGTCGGCAAGGACGTAGCCTTCGAGTCCCTCAAGGGCCAGTACGACGCGGTCGTCGTGGCCCTGGGCGCCCAGGCCGACAAGCCGCTCGGCGTGCCCGGCGAGGACCTGGCCGGCGTCCACGCCGGCTACGAATGGCTGGAGGCGTTCTCCGCGGGCAAGGCCCCGAAGCCAGGCCGCAAGGCCCTCGTGATAGGCGGCGGTAACGTCGCCATCGACGCCGCGCGCACCCTCTTCAGGCTGGACTGCGAAGTCACCGTGGCTTACCGGCGCACCAAGGCCGATATGCCGGCCAACGCCCAGGAGCTCTCCGGCGCCGAGGAGGAAGGCATACGCATGGAGTTCATGCTCCAGCCGCTGGAGATCCTCGGCGATCGCGGACGGGTCAAGGCCGTGCGCTTCAGGGTCATGCGGGCCGGGGGCATCGATACGAGCGGCCGGCCCACCCCGGTAGCTACCGATCGCGTCGTGGAGATTCCCTGCGACGACGTCTTCGTCGCCGTGGGCGAGCGCGTGGACGCGGCCTTCCTGGCCGCTCCGGGCATGGGCGTCTCCCTCAAGGCGGACGGCCGCGTCGCCGTGGACGGCCTGACCGGCAAGGCCGCGGGCAACGTCTGGGCGATCGGCGACGCCGTTACGGGCCCGGCGACCGCGGCGGAGGCCATGGGGCTCGGTAAGCGAGCGGCCAAGGCCATAGACGCGGAGCTCATGAGCCGGGACGCCTTCGGGGAACTCTTCCGCGACTTCGGGCACTCCATGGACGTGCCGCCCGAGCCCGTCAAGGCTGGCATGTGCCGTTCCCGCCTCGTGCCGCCGGAGCAGCGCTGCGGCAACTTCCAGGAGATAGCCCTAGGCTATTCGGGCGAGCAGGCGCTCGCCGAGGCGTCACGCTGCCTCAGGTGCGACATCCGGGCCGACGCCCGCAGCCCGTGGCGATAGGAGATACGAGATGAGCGAAGCACAGACCATGATACGGCTTACCATAGACGGCCGCCAGGCCGAGGTACCCCCGGGGCTCACCATACTCGAGGCCTGCAAGGCGGCCGGCATACGCATACCCACGCTCTGCCACCTGCCCGGCGTATCGTCCAACGCCTCCTGCGGACTCTGCGTCGTAGAGGTGGAGGGTGCCAAGAGCCTCGTACGCTCCTGCGTGCAGGCCGCTACCGACGGCATGAGGATCAGGACCGGGGGAGCCCGCGTCATGGAGGCCAGGCGTACCGTCGTGGAGCTCCTCCTGGCCAACCATCCCGAGGACTGCCTCTCCTGCCTGCGGAACGGCTCCTGCGAGCTCCAGTCCATGGCCGAGCTCCTCGGCGTCCGCGGCAAGGCCTTTCCCCGGACCAAGAAGGCATCCAAGCCAGACCTCGTCGGGCTCGGCGTGCAGCGCGACAACGACAAGTGCATACTCTGCGGCCGCTGCGTCGCGGTCTGCCGCGAGACCCAGTCGGTATCGGCCATAGACTTCGCGGGCCGCGGCGTACGCTCGCGCGTCGCCCCCTTCATGGACCGCCCGCTATCCGAGTCGGTCTGCGTCTCCTGCGGGCAGTGCACCGTCGTCTGCCCGACCGGGGCCCTGACCGAGCGCGACGAGACCGACGAGGTCTTCGCCGCCCTCAACGATCCCGACCGCGTCGTCATCGTCCAGCCGGCCCCGGCCATACGCGCCTCGCTCGGCGAGGCGTTGGGCCTGC
>CAZNNA010000330.1:0-3912 GCA_964573825.1 uncultured Treponemataceae bacterium | reverse complement strand
CGAGGGAGACGCCAAGAAGCGGGTCTGCCGCAAGTGCGGGGAGGCGCTCTGATGGCCGGGAAGCAGAAGACCGCGTACGTTCCGAGGCTCAAGACGATCTACGCCGAGAAGATAGCGCCGGAGCTCAAGGGCGAATTCGGCTACTCCTCGGCCATGCAGGTGCCGCGGCTCGTTAAGGTTATCGTGTCCATGGGCGTAGGCGAGGCCAAGGAGAACAAGAAGATCCTCGAGGCCGCCGTAGGCGACGTGGGCATCATAACCGGCCAGAAGGCGGTCAAGACCAAGTCGAGGAAGTCCATCGCGACCTTCAAGATCCGCGAGGGCCAGGAGATCGGCTGCAAGGTCACCCTGCGGGGAGCCCACATGTGGGAGTTCCTCGATAGGCTCCTGAACGTGGCCCTTCCGCGCGTTAAGGACTTCAGGGGAGTGAACCCCAACGCCTTCGACGGGCACGGCAACTATTCTTTGGGCCTCACGGAGCAGATCATCTTCCCCGAGATCGATTACGACAAGATCGAGAAGGTGATGGGCATGAACGTGGCCATCGTTACGAGCGCCAGAACTGACAAGGAAGCCAAGAGCCTCCTCGCCAAGCTGGGCATGCCGTTCAGGAAGTAGGAGAGGATTCTAATGGCCAGGAAAGCTATGATACTGAAGGCGCTCGCAAAGCCGAAGTACATGACCAGGCACGTCAATCGTTGCAAGATATGCGGACGTCCCCGGGGTTACCTCCGGAAGTTCGATATGTGCCGAATTTGCTTCCGGAAGCTCGCGAGCGAGGGTCTCCTTCCGGGCGTAACCAAATCGAGCTGGTAGGAGGACTGGAATGAGCGTTTCCGATCCCATCTCCGATATGTTGACCAAGGTTCGCAATGCGAGCATGGCCCGCCATGAGAAGGTAGATATCCCGACATCGCGGCTCAAGCTCGAGATCGTCAAGATCTTGAAGACCGAGGGCTTCATCAAGAATTTCAAGAAGCTCGTACAGGAGAACCAGAATTTCATCCGGATCTTCCTTAAGTACGATGAGCAGAACGAGCCGATCCTTCACGGCATAGAGAAGGTCTCTAAGCCCGGCCGAAGGGTCTATACCGGCTACAAGGGGCTGCCGAGGGTCCATAACGGCTACGGCACCCTGATCGTCTCGACCTCCGAGGGCGTGACCACCGGGAAGAAGGCCGCCGAGAAGAAGGTCGGCGGCGAGCTCATCTGTACCGTTTGGTAGAAGAGGGGAACCGCCATGTCGAGGATAGGCTATAAGCCGATAGTGGTACCTAAGGGCGTCAAGGTCGCCGTACAGGGGAACAAGGTCAACGTGGAAGGCCCGAAGGGCAAGCTCTCCGAGGAGCTGGCCACGAATCTCGTCGCCGTCGCCGTAGAGGGAGACGCGGTCAACGTGAGCCGCGCCAACGACGAGAAGCAGACCAAGGCCTTCCACGGCCTGTACCGTAACTTGATTAACAATATGGTCATCGGCGTCACCGATGGCTTCAAGAAGGCCCTCATCGTCAACGGCGTCGGCTTCAAGGCGGAGGTCCAGGGTAAGCTCCTGGTGCTGAGCCTGGGGTACTCGAGCGACGTGTACGTCGGCATTCCCGAGGGGCTCGCCGTCGCGGTCGAGGCTAACAACCAGAAGATCGTGGTGTCCGGCATAGACAAGCATCTCGTGGGCCAGTTCGCCAGCGAGATCCGAAGGCTGCGCAAGCCCGAGCCGTACAAGGGCAAGGGTATTCGCTACGAGACCGAGACCATCCGCAAGAAGGTCGGCAAGACCGGCGTTAAGTAGGGGACGGCCATGAGCACGAAAGAACTGTCAGAGAAGATTAGGCGGAGGGGCGCCCGCAAGGTGCACGTCCGCAAGAGCATAAGCGGAACCGCTGAGCGCCCGAGGCTCACGGTTTTCAAGTCCAATAAGTACCTCTACGTCCAGGCGATCGACGACGAGGCGGGCGGTACGCTCGCCGCGGCGAGCACGCTCGAGAAGGCCCTAGAGGGAACCAGGCCGACGATCGAGGGGGGCGCCAAGCTCGGCGAGCTCATCGGCGCTCGGCTCGGCGAGAAGAAGATCGACGCCGTCCTGTTCGACAGGAACGGCTACCGATACCATGGCGTCGTCAAGGCTATCGCCGACGGAACCCGCAAGGCCGGGATCAAATTCTAGGGGGAACTCGTGGATAGGAGAGACAGGGACGACAGGTCCCGCGATATCTACGTCGAGAAGCTCGTTAAGCTTAACCGCACGGCTAAGGTCGTCAAGGGCGGTCGCAGGTTCTCGTTCTCGGCCCTGACCGTCGTCGGCGACCGCGCCGGCAACGTCGGCTACGGGTTCGGCAAGGCCAACGACGTCACCGAGGCGATCCGCAAGAGCATCGACAAGGCCAAGCGGAGCATGGTCAAGCTGCCCGTCAAGAACGGCACCATACCGCACGACATCGTCGGCAACTACAAGGCCTCCCGCGTCATCATGATGCCGGCCTGCCCGGGCTCCGGCATCATAGCCGGCGGGGCGGTGCGCGCCATCATGGAGGCCGGCGGCATCACCGACGTCCAGGCTAAGTGCGTCGGCGCCCGGTCAGCCATCAACGTGATTCGCGCGACATTCGAAGGCCTCGAGCGCATACTCGATGCCCGCGCCGTGGCCCATAACCGGGGCAAGGCGCTCAAGGATATGTGGGGTTAACCATGGCCGATATGATTGAGATACGGCTCGTTAAGAGCGTCATCGGGCGCAAGCCCGAGCAGCGGGCCACGGTCCGCTCCCTCGGGCTACGCAAGATCAGCTCGACGGTGGTCCAGGAGGCGACGCCCTCCATCCTCGGCATGGTCGAGGCGGTCAAGCACCTGGTCGAGGTCAAGCCCTACGCCCCGGGCAAGGAGCAGAAGAAATGAGCGACTTCAACCTACACCCCCCGGTCGGCGCCACGCACCGCCGGAAGATCGTAGGCCGAGGCCAGGGCTCCGGCCTCGGCACCACCGCGGGCAAGGGTAACAAGGGCCAGCAGTCCCGCTCGGGCGGCAAGACCTACCCGGGCTTCGAGGGCGGCCAGATGCCCCTCTACCGGCGGATACCCATACGCGGGTTCAACAACAAGAACTTCCGCATGGACTTCCAGATCGTCAACCTCAACGACATCGAGACCCGCTTCGAGGCCGGCGAGGTGGTAGACGGGGTCTCGCTCGTCATCAAGGGACTCGTCCGCAAGGCCGAGAAGCCCGTAAAGATTCTCGGCAACGGCGCGCTGTCCAAGGCGCTCACCTTCGTCGTGGATAAGGTTTCGGCTTCCGCCAAGGCTAAGATCGAGGCCGCCGGCGGCAAGGTCGAGACACCCTGATCGCCCCCGGGCGATTAAGAAAGAAGGTAGGGCCAATGGCAGGCAACGCGTTGACGGACGTGTTCCGGATCAAAGAACTCAGAGAACGCATTCTCTATACGATCTCCTGGCTCGTCGTGTTTAGGATCGGGGCCTTCCTCCCCATTCCTGGCATCAACGCGGGGGCCTTGAAGGATTACTTCGCCCAGGCGAGCTCCCAGGGCGGCATAACCGATTACCTCGACTTCTTCGCGGGCGGCGCTTTCAAGAATTTCTCCGTCTTCATGCTCGGCGTCATGCCGTACATATCGACGCAGATAATCATGCAGCTCCTGCTCGTGGTCTTCCCCAGCCTCAAGAGGCTGGCGGAGGAGGAGGGCGGTCGCAAGAAGATAGCCCTCTACACGAGGCTCGCGACCATTGCGGTGGCCGTGCTGCAGTCCTTCGCCCTGGTGGCGTACGCCAAGAACATAGCGAAGACCCATCCGGACGTACTCATGATCAGCCCCGGGGCCTATACGGCCCTGGCGACGGTCACGGTCACGACCGGCACCATGTTCCTCGTATGGATAGGCGAGCAGATCACCAAGCGCGGAATCGG
>CAZNNA010000329.1:0-3942 GCA_964573825.1 uncultured Treponemataceae bacterium | reverse complement strand
GCTCGAGGCGGAGTTGACGACGCCGACCATCGGACCGGCTCCAATGCTGGCTATGCCGGATTCGTAGCTGATGACGCCGCGTACCACGTGCCTGAGCACCGGGTCGGTCTGGTAGCCGGCTACGAGGGAGAAGCCGGGCCCGAGTTCCTCGGAGAAGCTGGCGCTGCCGCCGTAGAGCCATAGGTTTGCCGGATAGGCCGCGTCGGTACGGGGGCTCGTGCCCTCCCAGGGTAGGCCCAGGTTACCGAAGTAGCCCGAGGCCTCTATGTCTAGGGCCCAGGCGGGCGCCGCTACCGCCAGGAGCGCCGCGAGGGCGGTCAGGAAAGCCGTGATCCTATGTCTCATCGTCATCGCGTAGCTCCTTCTGGGGGCCGCTCGTCCCGAGGCGAGCGGCATCGCTCGGCTCAATAGGCCGTTGATATCCCGACCATCGGCATGAATATACCATACCACGGCGTGGGCACGGGGAAGGCCCTGACCGCTAGCCTAAGGTCCCAGCGAACGCCGTTCCTGACGAATTCGACATAAGGCGCGGCGTCGAACCTGAGCGTGGCCGCGCTCAGGTTGGGGTCGTAGGCAAGGAGCGTCTCGGCCCCGAAGCGGGCGCTGCCCTCCTCTATGCGTCCGAAGCCTAGGTCGAAGCGTAGCTCTATGGCTCCGGATTCGTTCGTGAGCTGCTGGAGGTACCTGGAGGGGTGGAAGAAGAGGCTGATTATCAGCTCCCCGGCCCCGAATCTTACGCGCGGCTCGAACATGAAATAGAAGAGGTCCATGGTGAACTGCTTGGTGGGGTCCCAGTAGGGCACGCCTATCTGGGCGTAGAATTCTCCTATGTCGCCGGCCTCGAAGAGGAAGAGGAGCCCAGCGCGGTAGGCGCCCAGGGCCGATACGGGAAAGGAGCCGCCCGCGAAGGCTTCGAGTCGCACGGGGCCGAGGGACAGGAGCGTCCGTAGGTCGGCCGAGTAGGAGCCGGCCCCGAGCCAGGAATCCTGGTAGAGGTAGAGCGACGGCCGAAGCGTCTCGCCGGGCAGGGATAGCCTGAGGCCGGTACCGTAGACCTCGTGGAGCCCGTCATAGCTCCTAGAGCGGTCGCCGCCTATGCCGCTCGGGTAGTACATATAGCCCTTGAATCGGGTGGAGAAGTCGCGGGTCCCGAAGGCCTCGGGGAAGTCGGCCCCGGAGCAGAAGGTATCCAGGTGGCCCACGAAGGCCGCGAGCTCGAGCTCGGTAGCCAGGATGCCCTTGGTCTGTATGGCCACGGTCCTGAGCGATAGCCCCGAGGCCGCCTCGAGCCTGGCCACCGCCGTCGCCAGGTCGACGAGCGTCGCGCCGGCCGCCGTCGTCGCGCCCGGGGCGGCGGAGCTGAGGTAGCTCTCCATCGACGGGTTGCGGAAGCCTAGCTTGAACCAGGCGTCGAATTTGTCGCCGCCCTCCACGAGGATGTCTATGCTCGCGCGAGTGGATAGCACGAAGGCGCCGGCGTCGTTGACGCGGCCGTCCGTGAGGAGCGCCAGGTAGGGTACCGCTATGTCCGCGCCGAAGGCCGCGGGGGCCGCGAGCGCGAGCGTCAGGGCGAGTATCGGGAGCTTCTTCATGGCGTCTTTCCTCGCATTCATATGCTATTCTAGCGCAAAGCTACCTATAAAGCATCGGCAGGCCATCCTCGCCTGTTAACACCGAGGCGCGCCGGCCGCGTCGGCGGCCGTGCGTGACGCCTCCGTGACGCCTCCGGGACGCCTCCGGGACGCTTCCGGGACGTACCGCGCGGCGCCCGCCCCCCTCGCGCCCTTCCCTTGACTATTCCCTCGTTCCGTATAAGACTAGACGAATAATGAGCGATTACCTCGACCCTAATAACCAGGAGCTGCTCAAGGATTTCTTCGCCGAGGCTCGCGCCCAGGTGGATTCCCTCGAGCAGAATATCCTCGTCTTGGAGAACGATCCGACCAACTACGACGCCGTAGACGAGATCTTCCGCGCGGCCCATACCCTCAAGGGCGGCGCCGGTACCGTCGAGATGACGGAGCTAGCGGGCTTCACGCATGTCATGGAAGACCTCCTAGACGCCATCCGCTCCAAGGCCGTCATGGTGGACGAGGCCGTCATCGACGCGCTCCTGGCCGGTATCGACGTGATCAAGGCCATGCTCGATTCCCGTTCCGACGGCGAGCCCTACGCGGCCGACACCGAGGAGCTGAGGACTAGGCTCGAGTCCTTCATACCGGCTCGCCAGTCCGCGCCCAAGAAGTCCCCGGCCGCCCAGTCGGCTGCCGCGCCGGCCAAGAACCCGGCCGCCACGGCTCCGGCCGCCACGGCGTCAGCCGCCACGGCTCCGGCCGCCACGGCTCCGGCCGCCACGGCGTCAGCCGCCACGGCGTCCCGCGACGGTCTATCGGAGTACGAGCTCCTCGAGATGAAGGAGGCGGCCGGCGCGGACCGCACGGTCTACTCGCTCGCCGTCAGCTTCGACGAGTCGAACGTCATGAATACCGTCAGCGCCATTCACGCCTTCGCCTCGCTCCGCGAGGCCGGTACCGTCCTTAAGACTGAGCCGGACTTCGAGCGGCTCTACGAGGACGTCTTCTACCCGACGGTGATCTACTACGTCGCGACGACCATGAGCCGCGACGACCTGGCCAGGCGGGTGACCATACCCGAGGTCGTCACCTCGGTCGTCATAGAGCCCCTCGTCTTCGACGCGGCCGCCGCCAAGGCCCAGGTGGCTCCCTCCGCCCAGGCCCCGCGGGTAAGCTCCCCGGCAGCTCCCCCGGCGCCCGCCAGGGTAGCGGCGCCGAGCGCCCAGCAGGCCGCGGTCCCGGCGGCCTCCCAGCCGGCCGCCCCGCGCGCCGGTTCCCAAGGCGTCGCCCGCGACGAACCCGCCGCGCCCGAGGCGGCCGGCCACGTCGAGACCGCGGAGGAGCACGAGGAGAAGGCCGGTGACGCCAGGAAGGCCTCTAGCCAGGCCGGCAGCATCCTGCGCGTGGATTCCAAGCGCATTGACAACCTCCTCAACCTCGTCTCCGAGACGGTCATCAACAAGGCCACCTTCAACCAGATAAGCACCCGCTTCGGCGAGCTCCAGGGTACGCTCCAGGCCACGCAGGGGCAGTTCCGCGACGGGCTCAAGGAGCTCTTCGACGACCTTCCCGATTACCTGTCGTCCATCCAGGCCGGGCGTTCCATTAAGGAGATCAAGAAGGAGATCCTGGAGAAGTACGGCGGGCTCTACGCCACCTTCGACGGCTTCGACGCGGAGTTCAAGGCCAACGTGGCCAAGTTCCGCTCGACGGCCCAGAACCTGGGCCGCATCACGAGCGAGCTGCAGGAAGGCGTCATGCGCATACGCATGGTTCCGATCAGCCAGATCTTCAGCCGCTTCCCCCGCCTCGTTCGCGACCTGTCCAAGAGCCTCAATAAGAAGGTCAACCTGGTCATTGAGGGCGAGGAGACCGAGCTCGACAAGTCGGTCATCGAGGACCTCCTGGACCCGCTCATGCACTCCGTCCGAAACGCCCTGGATCACGGCGTGGAGAGCCCCGAGGAGCGCAGGGCCGCCGGCAAGCCCGAGGAGGGCACGGTGATGCTCCGCGCCTCCAACGAGGGCAACATGATCATTATCGAGATAGCCGACGACGGCAAGGGCATAGACGTCGAGGCCGTCCGGGCCAAGGCGATAGAGCGCGGCGTCATCCACCCGAACAAGGTGCTCACCGAGCTCGAGTCGTTCAACCTCATATTCGAGCCCGGCTTCTCCACCGCCGCCAAGATCACCAATATCTCCGGGCGCGGAGTAGGCCTGGACGTGGTCAAGCGACAGATCGAGAAGCTCAACGGCTCGGTGTCGGTATCCAGCCAGAAGGGCAAGGGCAGCAAGTTTACCATTAAGCTGCCGCTGACCCTGGCCATCATCCAGGGACTCCTCGTCAAGGTGGGGCGCGAGAC
>CAZNNA010000328.1:0-3942 GCA_964573825.1 uncultured Treponemataceae bacterium | reverse complement strand
GTCCGGGTGCCTACGGCCACCGGGGGCGAGGAGCGGCTGTACGACGAGAGCCACGCCCTGGTGATAGCCGTGAGCCGCTATTCCAAGGGCTGGCCGAGCCTGCCAGGCGTCAAGGTCGACGCCGAGCGGGTCAAGGCCGCCCTACAGGCCTCGGGCTTCAGCGTGACCGTGGTCTCCGACCCGGACGCCGATGGCCTTCGCGACGCCTTTTCCGACTTCATCCATAGGCACGGCCAGGGCGTGGAGAACCGGCTCCTCTTCTACTTCGCGGGGCACGGCCACACGCTCAGGCAATCCTACGGCGAGGAGATGGGCTACATCATCCCCGCGGACGCGCCGCTGCCCGACCGGGACCAGGCCGGCTTCCTGGCCAAGGCCCTGGATATGCAGATGATAGAGGTCTACGCCAAGCGCATCCAGAGCAAGCACGCCATCTTCCTCTTCGACTCCTGCTTCTCTGGCTCGCTCTTCGCCATAACGCGGGCCGTCCCGGAGAGCATCGGTTACCGGACCTCGCGCCCGGTCAGGCAGTTCATCACCTCCGGCAGCGCCGACGAGGCCGTGGCCGACGACTCCGTCTTCTGTAGGCAGTTCGTCGAGGCGCTCCAGGGCGACGGCGACCTGGACGGCGACGGCTACGTGACCGGCACCGAGCTCGGCATGTTCCTGCAGGACACGGTCATCAACTACACGCGCTCGAGCCAGCACCCGCAGTACGGTAAGATACGCAACCCCAACCTGGACAAGGGCGACTTCGTCTTCGCGTCGGCGCGGGGCCCGGAGGCCTCCGCCTCCGCGACGAAACCGGCCGCGGCTCCCGCGACGCCCGCCCCTAGCCTCGCGCCGACGCCCGCTGCCGCTGAGGCCTCGAGCCCCGCGGCCAGGCCGGAAGCCAAGGCCGAGGTCGCGACCAAGGCCGAGGCCGAGCGCCCCGTCACCCTCCGCGTGGCGAGCGCGCCGCCCGCCGCCGTCTACGTGGACGGCGTCCTGCGCGGCAAGGCGCCCCTGGAGCTGAGCGGCCTCGAGCCGGGGGAGCATCGCGTGGAGCTTAGGCTCGAGGGCTATAAGTCCTATGCGGGCAGCGTCACCGTGACGCGCTTCAAGAAGGACTATACCGTCTCCGCTGAACTTGCAGCCGATAAGCCGTACGTGACGACCCCGAGAGGGCTCGTCCTCGTACCGCTGCCGGCCGGCGCCTTCGACATGGGCTCGTCGCGCGGCGAGGCGGACGAGCGGCCCGTCCATCGGGTCGCGTTCACGCGCGATATCCTGATCGGGCGCTACGAGGTCACGAACGCCCAGTTCTGCGAGGCCATGAACCATGCCCTGGGCAAGGGGCAGGCGAGCCTGGCCACGGGCGACCTACGAGGCCCCGGCGACCAGCTCTACGCCGCCGTCAAGGGCCTCGGCGATAGGCAGACCGGGCTCGCTATCCGTGACGGCCGGCTCGAGCCGAGGCGCGGCAAGGCTGACCATCCCGTCGTCGGCGTGTCCTGGTACGGCGCCCTGGCCTTCTGTAACGCGGCGAGCGAGCGCGATGCACTCGATCCGGTCTATGCGCTGCCGTCCGGGGCCTGCGACTGGGGTAAGCGCGGCTATAGGTTGCCGACCGAGGCGGAATGGGAATACGCCGCCTGCGGCACGGGCCTCCATAGGCGGCCCTGGGGCGACGCCATCGACGAGCGCTACGCCAACTTCTTCGGCTCCAAGGATCCCTACGAGTCGCCCAATCCGCCCTACGACCAGAAGGGCGGCCCGACGACCCCGGTCGGCTTCTACGACGGGTCCAGCCGCGACGGCTTCTCGACCGGAGAGGCGATGGCGCCCTGCGGGGCCTACGACCTCATCGGCAACGTCCACGAGTGGTGCTGGGACTGGTACGGAGCCTACGGCACCCGGGAGCAGAAGGACCCGCGCGGGCCCGCCTCGGGTTCCAAGCGGGTCTATCGGGGCGGCTCCTGGATGCTATCCGATACGCAGCTCTACTCGACCAAGCGCTTCGCCGACTTCGGGCCCGAGGAATGCAGCCCTGCCATAGGCTTCCGCGTGGTCGCGGAGGCGGCGACCCTCGGATTCGAGACGCGCTTCTAGCGGCCCGTAGGCTGGCCCGTAGACTTGTCCATAGACTTGTCCGCGGGTCGGCCGGGCCTGAACCCCGGCGCTAGGTAGCGGCCGAAGCGCCGGGTCGGTCCGGCGAAAAAGAAGCGGCGAAGGGCTGGGCTACGCTCGGCGGCCCGGAGCAGGGCATCCAGGGGGCCGATCTGCAGGGCCGTGAAGGCCGCGTAGAGGACGAGCCCCGCCAGGTTGACCCAGAGCCCGAAGGCGGGCAGCCCCGGGGCGACGGCGCGGAGCAGGCCTCGCGCGATGCCCGGGGCGGCCGCCATGGCCGCGACGTTGAGGCCGAGCACCAGGACGAGCCGTGCCGTCGATGTCTGGATGGCCTTGGCCGGGCAGAGGTTGATGCAGCGGTTGCAGGCCGAGCAGCCCGCGGACCAGGCCGGCAGCCCGTCCTTCATAGCTATGGCCTTGGCCGGGCAGGACTCGGCGCAGAGCCCGCAGTTCGTGCAGGCGTCGTCTGCCACGAAGAGCCGCCCGAGGAGGCGCCGCGCCGCCAGCCTGAAGATGGCCCCGACGAGGCGCCCTACGCTCAGCGTGATGACGTTGCGCCTGATGAATAGCCCTTCGACCGGACCGGATTCGGACCTGACGAGCCGGTCGGCGAAGGCCGCGGCCTCGGCGTCTCCCCGGGCGAGCATTGCCTCGCGGTCGGCGCCCTGCGCCGGGGCGGAGACCTGGGTCCAGTTCTCGGGGTAGGAGACGTCGGCCGAGCCTACGGGCCGGTAGCCCCGGCGTCGCAGGACGGAGAGCGCGGCCATGGACGCGGCCCCGCTCCAGCCTCCGGAGATGCCGCGCCTACCCATGACCGAGCCGCAGACGCAGGCCATGGCGACGCGGGCTCCCGAGCGCGGGGCCGCCTTGAGCGCGGCCATGACCGTGGACGGCACGGAGAAGCCCAGGGTCGAGGAGCATACGACGAGGAGGTCCTCGTCGTCGAGCGCGGGTATGGCCTCGCCCGCCGCCAGGTCGACACGGCTCGCCTGGTATCCCGCGCCCCTAAGCCGTTCGATTATATGGCCGGCGGCCCTCGCCGCGTTGCCCGTACCCGAGAATACCGCTATTATCGCCTTGCCCATGATGCCTCCGCTTGACGCTACGCCTATTCCGCCAGGCGCTTCTCGCCCTGCAAGGCCCGGAGTTCCGTCAGGTCCCGGGTCGACTCCAGGGTGCCCAGGTAGCGTCCCCCCGGGTCGCGCAGCGCGAAGTATTCTATATGGATGAAGCGGCCTTTCATAGTGATCCAGAAGGCTTCGCTGTCCTTGTCTCCGCGCCTGAAGGCCTCGAGCAGGGCCGTCACGCGGCCGACGCTGGCGCCGGGGTGGCAGTTGCGCACGTCCCGGCCTATGACCGAGGGACTCCGCGGGAAGACGCGGTGCGGCGAGTCGGAGAACCAGCGGACACGGTCGTCGGCGTCCACGTAGGTCATGTCGACGGGCAGGGCCGCGAACATGGCGCCCAGTACCTCCGGCGGCAGCGAGCCCGTCCGCCCGGTGAGACCCGCCTGAGGCGGGGAGCCCGGGTGCGAGGGTTGCTCGGCCGTTGGAGCGTGGGCGCTGTGGCCGCCATGGCCGTTGCCCGAGGCCACCCAGCCGTCGGCCTGGGCCAGGCGGACGCGGGCCAGCGCTGCCTCCGCGGCTTCCGTTCCCTCGAGGCTCGCCACGGCCGCGTCGTCCAGGAAGGCGTAGCCGAAGGCCGCCGCCTCGGCGAAGAGCCGCTCGCCCTCGTCGGGCGGCATGAGGCCCAGCATGAGGGGATAGAGGGCGCAGTCCTCGCGGAAGGCCACGGCGTTGAGGTCGAAGTAGAGACGCCCGAGGGCCTTGTTGA
>CAZNNA010000327.1:0-3947 GCA_964573825.1 uncultured Treponemataceae bacterium | reverse complement strand
ACGCCGTGCAGATAGCCGAGACGCTCGTCGCCCGCGGCCTCCTTAAGTAGGGGGCGGTCCATGGCTTAGCGCTCCCTAAGCTTGCATCCAGCCCTGCCGGGGCCTAGACTTAGGTAAACCGCCCAGGCAGGAGGCCCGATCGTGATAGAGGCCCGCGACCTATCCTATTCGTATAAGAGGAACGGCGAGTACGCCGTACGGGGCGTCAGCTTCCGCATCGAGAAGGGCGAGATCTTCGGCTTCCTGGGGCCGAGCGGCGCCGGCAAGTCGACGACTATAGGCATTCTCTCCGGCCTCCTCGAGCTGCAGGAGGGCCAGGTGCTCATAGGCGGCGCCCCCCGCAAGGCCCGGCCCGGCAAGGAGTTCTTTAATCGTATAGGGGTCGGCTTCGAGATTCCCAACGTCTACAAGAAGCTCTCCGGCTACGACAACCTTAAGTTCCACGCCAGCCTCTACGACGGGCCGACCGACGATCCCCTCGAGACGCTCAAGGCCGTCGGCCTCCTGCCGGAGGCGCGCAAGGCCGCCTCTACCTATTCCAAGGGCATGAGGCAGCGCCTGGGCTTCGCCCGCTCCATGATAAACAGGCCGGAGCTCTGGTTCCTGGACGAGCCCACCATGGGCCTGGATCCGGCCACGGCCGGCTCCATCAAGGGCATCATCAGGCGCAGGCGCGACGAGGGCGCCACCGTGTTCCTCACGACCCATAACATGTTCGTGGCCGACGAGCTCTGCGACCGCGTCGCCTTCCTGGTGGACGGGCGCATAGCCGCCATGGATAGCCCCAAGAACCTCAAGCTCCGCTACGGGCTACCGAGGGTGACGGTGGAGTACATGGAAGGCGGGGAGCTTCGCTCGGAGAATTTCGGCTTGGAGGGCGAGGACCGCGCGCGCCTCCAGGCCTGCATAGGCGAGCGAGACGTCCGGACGGTGCATTCGGGCGAGCCGACGCTCGAAGAGATCTTCATCCGGCTTACCGGCCGGGCGCTCGAGTAGGCGGACGCCATGGGACGCGTGATCGCGCTCTTCCGCAAGGACCTCGTCCTGGGCATCAAGGACGTCTTCGTGCTGCTGGAGCTGGCCTTCTCGGTCATAGTCCTGCTCCTCTTGCTCTTCGTCGTGCCGGAAGACACGAGGAGCGAGGCGAGCGTCTACGTCCACGACGAGACCGGACTGGTACGCGGTTTCGCCGAGCGCCTAGCGGCCGCGGACGCGAGGGCGGCCGAGCGCTCGGGCGATACGTTCGTGGCCAGCCGCGAGGAGCTGATAGCCGGCATGGTTGACGATAGGGCCGCCCTCGGGTTATCGATAGCGCCCGCCGGAGAGGGACGCTTCGCCGTGACCCTCCATGCCCAGCCCTACACGACCGAGGCGGTGGCCGAGTACGTCGACGCCGAGATGGATGACCTCCTGTCGCTCCTCGTCGGGGCCTATCCGGCCGACGTCGCCGGTTCGGTACGCATCGAGGCCCTGGCCGCGGGGCTGCGGGACGAGCTGCCGTTCAATAAGCGGCTCCTGCCCCTCGTCATCATGATGATGGTGGGAATCATGGGGCTCTTCATCATGGTGTCCATGGTCGGCCAGGAACGATCCGAGGAGACGATACGCGCCTATAAGGTGTCCCCCTCGGGCCTCGGGGCCTTCCTCCTGAGCAAGCACCTCCTCCTTATAGTCCTCGGTACCTGTACCTTCTCGATCATCTACCTGCCCCTGATGGGAACGGCCGGCTACCCCTCGGCCCTCCTCGTGACGCTCCTCACGGTGGTCATGGGCTCGAGCCTGGGCGTCATCCTCGGGGCCTTCTTCGATAGCCCCATGGCGTCCATACTCTGGGTGCTCCTCCTCATGATGATACTGGGCCTGCCGGCCGTCTCGCTCTTCGCGCCCGTGTTCTCGCCGTGGTGGCTCAGGCTCATACCCTCGTACCATACGCTCTTCGCCCTGGACGCGGCCATGTTCCCCGACGGCAACGGGGCCGTGATACGGCAGGGCGCCGTCGCGCTCGCGGCCTTGGACCTGGTGCTCCTTCCGCTCTCGGGCGCCGTGTTTTCCCTGCGGCTCCGCAAGGAGGCCTAGGATGAGGATGATACTGCGACTCTTCCTGTTCGAGGCCAGGATGAGCTTCAAGGGCTTCATGGGATCCTTCCTGCTCATCGTACCGCTCGCCATCCTCATCGTGCTGCGCTTCTTCCTGCCCGCCGCCCAGGAGGCCGGCGCGACCGTGGCGGTCGTGACCGAGGGACCGAACGCGGTAGGCGAGGACGTCGTCGAGCGCCTGGGGCGGATCGGGACCGTCCTTCGCTACGGCGATATAGAATCCATGGAGCGGAAGCTCCGCGGCTCGGGCTCGGCCGAGGGCCTGTACTACGATCCCTCCGCCGGCCAATACGTCTCGGTGCTCGAGAGGAGCCTGGAAGGTAATCGTTACTTCTCATTCGGCGCCCGCCTGCTCCGCCGCAAGGCCATGGAGGAACGCCATCCCGGGCTCGGGCGCGCGAGCGACTTTACGATTACCGTGCCGCCCGAGCTATCGGGCCGCTCGGCTACCTCCCCCGTGGCGACGATGGGCGGCGCCGTCTTCATCGTCTACATGATCATCATAGGGGCCTTCCTCATAGGCCTCGGCTTAGTCAACGACAAGGAGGAGGGCACGGACAAGGCGCTCCGCGTGTCGCCCGTCCGCAAGGCCCAGTACTTCATAGGCAAGGCGATGCTGCCGGCCGTCATCATACTGTCGTATTCGATAGCGGCCATCTTCGTCCTGCGGCTCATGGACGCGAACCTCCTCATGGTACTCGTCGCGGCGACCGCCGCGTTCTCGGTAACCATGCTCTTCGGGCTCCTCCTCGGTGCCGTGGCCCGCAACGAGAACGAGGGCATCGGCATAGGTAAGCTCCTGGCCATGCTGCTCATGCTGGCTATCCTCGGGGGCACCCTCCTGCCCGAGTCCTGGCGCTGGATCGTCTACTGGCATCCCGTCTACTGGGTCTACGACCTCGTGGAGCGCATCCTGTCGTCGCGCGCCGCCTGGCCCGACGTCGCGATGAAGGCGGCGCTGGTCCTGGCGCTCAACGGCCTCTACTTCCTGCTGCTCCGTAGGCGAATATTCGCCGGGCTATCCTGAGCGGCCCGACCTCGATAGCAGTATCGCCCGCTCGAGCTCGGCGAGCCTGGCCTTGGCCTGCTCGTCCAGGCGCGCGTAGAGCTCGTCGCGGGAGCGGCGCGACTCGGTCGCGCGGTCTCGCGAGGCCTTACCCTTGCTAGCGAAGATGTTAGCCCAGTATATCTTCTTATTCTTGTAGTAGAGATCGTAGTCGACGACGCGCCGGCCGTCGGCCAGGTGCTCGAGCCCGAGGAGCACGCGCTTGATCGCCGTTGGCTCCGTGAAGGTATAGAACCGTAGGCTATATACCTCGACGGGCATGAGCGCGAAGGGGTAATCCTTGGACCATGACTCCCCTAGTACCAGGCCCATCTCGAGCGATTCGAGCACCTCGATGAGGCGCTCGTAGTGAAGCTTATAGGCGCCGTAGCTATCGAAGATGCGAATCTCCAGCTCGTGCCAATCCTTGTTGCCTATGCCGCTATTGACGTAGCCGAAGGCGTGCATCTTGAGCTCGCGGCGCACGGCGGGATAGTGTCCGTCTATGCGCAGGAACGAGGGATGGAAGTCCGATAGGCTGGCGCAGCGGTTGAGCGGCTTGTCGGTCAGGCCGACGACGGTGGAGTCCTCGGTGCCGTTCTCTACGCATTCGTCGTAGCCGCCGACGGTGCCGCCTAGGTCTGCGCGTATAGCGTCGAGCATGACGCCGGCGTCGCCTATGGAACGCATGATGACCGTATGGGGCGCGGGCCTGACGCTCGCCAGGGAGGAGCCGCCTCGCTCGGAACAGAGTCGGCAGAGGACGCTCTCGGGCTCTCGCCGTATGAGCAGGGCGTCGCTTATC
>CAZNNA010000326.1:0-3954 GCA_964573825.1 uncultured Treponemataceae bacterium | reverse complement strand
GCTCCGGTGGCGGCGCCTTACCCTGCGGCATACCCGGCTCAACAAGGCCGCCGGAGTCGCCTGCGCCTTGGCCGCCGCGGTCGCCGCGCTGCGCGAGCCCGTCGCCGCGCACTACCTGGCCATGGCCGCGGCGGGCGCCGCCGCCGTCGAGGAGCTGTGCATGGAGCTCTTCCTCCGCGATCCCGATCCCGACAGGCCGGGCTTCTTCTCCGGCCGTCGGCGTTCCTAGCGCTTTCTCCGGACGTCCTGGGGAGCGCCTTTCTTAGGCGAGCCTGCCTTGGGCGCGCCTTTCTTAGGCGACCCGCCCTGGCGGGCTCGCCTGAAGCGCGGGCCCTGGTCGGAGGGCTCGCAGGCCCAGCGGGCCGGTTCGCGGCTCGCCTCGGCGGCGAAGGCCGCGAGGTCGCCCATGGCGTAGTCTAGGAGATCCTCGGGCGGCCAGCCGAGCTCGAGCTCGGTACGCTCGCCCTCGGCCAGGGCGCGAGTCCAGGCGCCCGAGACGCGGACCAGGTCCAGGGCGGCGTCCATTGCCGCGCCCGAGCGGCCGCCCGAGAGCAGCGGCCGTACGAAGCCTAGCTGTAGCGCCTCGATGGCCGCGTGCGGGGCGTCCGGGGCGAGGGCCGCCGCGTCGTCGCGCACCGCGTCGTCGCGCACCGCGTCGTCGCGCACCGCGTCGTCGCGCGCAGCGTCGTCGCGCACGGCGTCGACGTAGTCGGCGAAGCGCTCGAGCATGACCGAGGGCCGGAGGCGCGCGAGCTGGGCCAGGGGGCGGAACCACATGACGGCTCGCCCCCGGTTGTAGAGGAGGTCCGCGGCCCGGGCCAGGCGCTCGGCCGCGGCTAGGTCGCCCGGGCTGAAGCCGGGGGCCGAGCGGACGAGGTAGGGCGCGTCCGGGTCGTGCTCGAGCCCCAGCTCCGGCGCGCGGTCGGCCAGGACGGTGCCGGGCAGGACGGCCAGGCGGAAGGCGTCCAGGTGGTTGGGGCCCAGGCCGAGGGCGTAGTCCAGGCTGCGGCGGAAGCCCGCTAGGCTGTCGCCGGGGAGCCCGTAGATGAGGTCCAGGCCGTAGACGAGGCCCTCCTCGTCGAGGAGCCTTACCTTCTTGGCGTAGGCCGCCGGGTCCAGCGCGCGTCCCATGCGTGCCGAGACCTCGGGGTCGGCCGTCTGGAGCCCGAGCTGCAGGGCGCAGTCCAGCTCCGATAGGAGCCGGGCCTGCTCGGCGGTGACGAGCTCGGCGCGTAGCTCGATGTAATAGCGGAGGCCGGGGCCCGCCCGCCTGAATGCCGCGACGGCCTCCTTCAGGCGCTTAGGGTCGGCGTTGAAGGTCGGGTCGAGGACGAAGACCTCCTCGACGCCGGCCTCCTCGAAGCGCCTGAGCTCGCGCTCGGCGAGGGCCAAGGGGAAGCGGCGGAGGCCGGGCAGTCCCTTGGACTCGAAGCAGAAGGCGCAGCGGTAGGGGCAGCCCCTGGTCAGCTCGAGGGCGGCCCCGCCCCGGGCGCCCGGGTCCAGGGCGCCGTCGAGCCAGGGCGAGGGGAGCCTTCCCGGGTCGACGGCCCCCGCTCGTATGACGGCGCCGCTCCCGCCTAGCCTCTCGCCCGCTAGGAGGCGCGATAGTAGCTCCGGCAGGGCCTCCTCGCCCTCGCCGGCCACGGTCGCGTCCACGGGGCAGCCGTAGGCGCCGGAGGCGACGCGCTCGGGTTCCGCCGTGGCTACCGGTCCGCCCGCGATGACGACGAGACCGGGCGAACTCGCTCGGACGATGGCCGCGGCCTTGCCAAGGAGGCCGGCGTTCCACGAGTACAGGGACAGCCCGAGGACGTCGGGGCGTAGCGCGGCGGCCTTGGCGGCCAGAGCCTCTGGCGCGTCGGTCGCCAAGCCCTCGACGATGCTCACGCGTACGCGACCGGCGAGGCGCTTGTCGGCCTTGACGGCCGAGGCTACGCGCCCCGCCCCGAAGGGGGCCGCCCGGGGGCCGGCACCCGCGGCGGCGGTCAGGAAGACGAGGGAGAGGGCCTTCATGATTCGGCTCCGGTCTCGGCCTTAGCCGCGGCTTCGGCGGCCGCCGCGCCTCCTGCGGCCGAGCTTCCCGAGGCGAGCCTGGCGCGGACGGCGGTATCGAGGAGGCGCATGGCCTCCGCCGCTCCCAGGGGAATGACGACGTCGCTCACGCCGGCGGAGAACTCGCTGGGCTCGGGGTTGATCTCGACGACGCGGCCGCCGCGTTCCTTGACGAGGCGGGGTATGGAGGCCGCCGGGTAGACGGTGCCTGTGGAGCCTATGACGAGGCAGGCGTCGGCCCGGCGGGCGGCCGCGAAGGAGCGGGTCGAGGCCTCCGCCGGGATGCCCTCGCCGAAGAAGACGAATTCGGGCTTGTAGACGCCGCCGCAGGGGCAGCGCGGGGGCAGGACCGAGAGGATTTCGCGCGTGGCCGGGACCCGCGCTCCGCAGCGCGGGCAGGCGAGCTCGGCGAGGGAGCCGTGGAATTCCACGACGGCCTTGGAACCGGCCCGGCCGTGGAGGCCGTCTATGTTCTGGGTCACGACCAAGGAGAGGAGGCCGTCGCGCTCCCATTCGGCCAGGACGCGGTGGGCGTCGTTGGGCCGTACGTCCAGGGCGAACTCGTAGAATATGGCGCGTATGGTCTTCCAGGCTACGGCCGGCTCGCGCAGGAAGAAGCCGAGCTCCAGGTGCCGCTCGTCGTAGCTGCCCCAGAGGCCGCCCGAGCCCCGGAAGGTGGGTACGCCCGAGTCGGCGGAGACGCCGGCGCCGGTAAAGGCTATAAGCTCCTCGGCTCCCGCGATGATGGCGGCGGCGGTCGCCACGGCTTCGTCGATATGCGTCGTTCCCATGCGTTCCCCTTGACCGCGCGGCCCGTCGCGATCTTTAGTAGGCAGTATGGCGTTCATGGATACCCTCGCGCAAGCGTACGGCCTCTCCGGCGTACTCGTCATCGTCATCGTTCTCTTGTTGGCGGCTACCGCCCTGGCGCTGTGGCTGGGCCTGGCCCTGGGGCGCAGGGCCGGTAGGCTCGAGGCGGAGCGCGGCCTCAAGGAGGCCGAGGTCGCGGCCCGGGCGGACGCGGTCAGGCGCTCGCGGGCCGTGCTCACCGGGCAGATAGGCGAGCAGCTGGCGCCGTTCTTCGCGGGCTTTCCCTGCGACCCCGCGGACGCGCGCTTCGTGGGTAAGCCCGTGGACTTCGTGGCCTTTCCCGGGGCCTCCGCCGGGGCGCCCCGGGAGGTGCTACTCATCGAGGTTAAGGCGGGCGACTCGCGCCTGTCGGCCCCGGAGCGGGCGCTCAAGGAGGCGGTCGAGGCCGGTCGGGTACGTTGGGTCGAGTATCGCCTGCCCCTGGCGACCTCGGACTAGCGGCGGCCCGCCGTCATTGACGTTCAAAGAACCTGAACGTTAGACTGGCCGTCATGCAGGAGACCCTGGTCCTCGATACCGAGGAACGCATCAAGGCCTTTACCCATCCGTACCGGCTCAGGCTCCTGTCCATCCTCAGGGAAGCCAAGCGGGCCATCACGGCCACCGAGGCGGCCAGGCTCATCGGCGACGGGCCGGGCAAGGCGCACTACCACATGCGGCTCCTCGAGTCCGCGGGCCTCGTCGTCGTGGCGCGGACGGAGACGGTCAACGGGATAGTAGCGCGCTACTACGAACCGGCCGCTCGCCATTACAGCGTGGCCGAGGCGGCTCGGGGCTCCGTCGGCGGCGAGCGCTCGCGCGACGACGTGGCCCGCATGATAGGCCGTTCCTTCCGCGACGGGCTCAAGGCCTTCCTGGGAGGCGCCCTGCGCGACGCTCCCGACGGGCCCAAGGCGGGCGAGGGCGCCTTCCTCATCGATAGGTCCTTCTCCTGCTCCGACGGGCGCTGGCTGGCCTTCCGCGACGCTGTCGAGGCCCTCATGGAGGAACTGTCCGAGGCGGGCGAGGGCACGAGGCCTCGCCGCGTCTTCC
>CAZNNA010000325.1:0-3964 GCA_964573825.1 uncultured Treponemataceae bacterium | reverse complement strand
CATACTCGATGGGGCCCACACGCCGGACTCCATGGCCGCCGCGGCCGCCGACTTCAAGGCCATCTTCCCGGAGGGGGGCCTCCTCCTCTTCGGCTGCGCCAAGGACAAGGATGCCAGGGCCATGGCCTCCGTACTCGGGCAGGCCTTCTCCGAGGTCGTGATCACGAGGCCGGGGACCTTCAAGGAGAGCGACCCGGCCGCCATGGCGGAGGCCTTCGGGGCGGAAGGCTTTTCCGTGGAGCGCGTCGACGATACCGCGGCGGCTATCGAACGGGCCATGGGCCGCTCGGGCGCTACGGGGCGCCCGCTCCTCGTAGCCGGATCGTTCTACCTATGCGCCGCCGCCGCTCCCGCGCTCGACGCCCGATCGCGGGGCGGTCTCGGCCTCGATGCGATCGCGCCCTAGCTGCTTGGCCCGGTACATGCCCGCGTCGGCCCGTCCCACCCAGTCGGGAACCGCGTCGCCGGGCAGCCTCGGGGCTACGCCTATCGACGCGGTTATGGATACCTTAGCCCCGGCTACGTCTATGTCGGCCGCGGCGATGGAGGCCTTGATCCGCCCGGCTATGGCCATCGCCGCCTCGAGTCCGCTGCCCGGCAGTATGACGAAGAATTCCTCGCCGCCGTAGCGTCCCGCGTAATCGCCGCGCCTCAGGCAGGCCCTAAGGGCGTCTCCGACCGAGCGGAGGACGTTGTCGCCGACGATATGCCCGAAGGTATCGTTGACGAGCTTGAAGCGATCTATGTCTATCATGAGGCCGCAGAGGCCGTCGGAGCCTTCCTCGGCCTTGCGCAGCTCCAGCTCGAGCCTCGCGTTGAGGCTGTGCCGGTTTAGGAGACCCGTTAATACGTCATAACGAGCCGCGGCGGCCAGCTTGGTATTCTCCAGCTCGAGCCCGGCCTTCTTGCTCTCCAGGTCCGCGAGCGTCTCCTTGAGGCCCACCTGCTGGTCCAGGAGCTTGATGGTAAGGTTCTCCTCCTGGCGGACCGCCTGCCTGTAGAACTCGCGCTCGCCCATGAGCTTTTCCTGGGCGCGCAGCCTGATCCTGGCGGCCTTGAGCCTTAGCTGGAATTCCAGCTCCTCGAAGGGCTTCCGTATGAAATCGTCGGCCCCGACGGCGAGGATGCGCTCCATTCGCTTGGCGTCGTAATCCGCCGACATGAGGATGATCTGCAGGGGCAGGTGGACGAAGGCCCGCTTGAGCCTAGAGCACACGTCATAGCCCTCTCCGTCGGGGAGTACTATGTCGAGGAAGATGATCCGAGGCCTGACGCGCTCGGCGAGCTCGACGGCCTCCGTCGCGCAATGCGCGACGTGCGACTCGTACTCGCTCCCGAGCATGCCGACGACGGCCTCGGCGAAGGCGACGCTGTCATCGACGACGAGGACGGTCCTGTCGTTATCCATTTTTTAGTTCCGATCCGGCTCCGCTTTCGAGCCTACCGGATAAGGAAGAAGAGCGTCTGGAAGGCGCCGATCAAGGCGCCTAGCACGCCGCCGAACATGGTGATCGCTCCCAGTTCCTTATCCACGACCTTTAATATCATTCGTTCCATCTGAATCATATCCAACGAGTCGATTTTTTCAATGACGAGCGAGCGAATATCTATGGACGCGAGGATAGCGGGGCTCTCCGCGACGGCGATGGACGATAGGGCGCGAGCGGCCGCGTCCGCTATCGACTCTAGCCCCGCCTCGCCCAGCGCGACGGTCCTGCCGAGCGGAACGTCCGCGGCCTCCGCCTTGAAGGCCTCGGCGAAGGCCGCCAGGAAGGCCGCCGCGGCCTGGGCGCTAGGTTCGGGGCGAGCGGGTCCGAGGGCGGGGAAGCAGGCGGCCTCCCCCCGGGCGCTCGCGCCGGCGAAGCCGCCGCCCGGTGTATCCTCGCCGACCGAGGCTCCGGATCCCGCGGAGCCTCCGAGTAGCCCGGCGGCCCAGCGGGCCAGGGCGGCGCCGAGGCGCCGCTCCAGCGACGGTACGCACCCGGCCACGCCGCCCACTGTGGCGCCGGCCGCCAGCCTATGGGCGGCGGCGGACAGCTCGTCGGCGCGGAGTCCCGCGAGGGCCGAGGAGAAGGCCCTTGACAGCGCGTACTCGGCAGCGCCGAAGGCCTCGTCGCCGGCCAGGAAGGGTAGCTCGGAGAGGGGGCGCTCGAGCAGCGCGGCTACCGCCCGGCCGGCGCGCTCGGCGACGGCGGCCTTGGCGGCCGGATCGGAGAGCAGGGCCGTCACGGCCTCTGAGAAGTCGGCGATAGTGGCCGGCATGTTATCGAGTATGGCCTTGTCGTATTGGCCGAGGCCGATGAAGAAACGCTGTACGGCGCTGAAGCGGTCAAGGGCCCGCCTGATGACCTTGGCGCCGGCCTTCTCCATGAGCGCCGCTACGTTCCTATCGGCGAGAAGCCCCTGGATCTCGCCCGCGAGCGTCGGGTACGCGAGCTCGGCCATCCTGCGTGCGAAGCCGGACGCCGCCCTCGCGTCCAGGATATCGGAGGCCGACTTGCCCTCCGCCGCGGCGGCCCTGAGCGCCCCGAGCACCGCGCCCGAGGCGGCCCGGCCTATCGCCTCGGCGTTAACCGGATCCGTCACGGCTACGGCCGCCGCGTCGAAGGCGCCCCTGGGCACGAGCTCCGCCAGGCTGACCCCGGATACGGCAGCCATACCCGCCTCCACGCCCGCGTCCACGGAGCGCGCGAAGGTCTCCGACGAGGCCACGGCCGCCAGCGATCCGAGGGCAGCGTCCCTGGCCAGGGCCACGAGTCCCGGATCCATGCCCGAGCCTAGGCTCGAAGGCGTGGATGACAGGAGATCTCGGCCCGCGCCGAGGGCGGCCTTGCGCAGGGTTTCCCTGAAGGCGGGGCTCGAGAGCCTAGCCGTCACGGTGGACTGGTCCAGGAGGTCGACGGCTACCGTGTCGCCCAGGGACTTGGCTATGCGTTCCCGCTCCCTCGGCAGTATGCCCGGCGTGAAGGGAACGCGCAGACCTAGGAGGCGCCTCTCCGCGAGGGGCCTGAAGAGCATCTTGATAGCTAGCCAATTGGTGAACAGGCCTATGCCGGCGCCGACGACGGGAGGAACGAGATAGGTAAGCCAGGCGGGCAGGTTCATAGGCTATGCCCCGCCGCCTTCCGAGCCTCGGCCTCGTTGCGGTATACCGAAACCGCGTCATTCCTAAGCCAACCGGTGGCCGACCCGAGTTCCAGCCTATACCAAACCTCGGCCGAGCCTCCGCGGAAGAAGCGCTCCCTGGCGGCGATGCGCGCTATATCGCCGCGGCGCGCCGTTCCGGCATCCGCGGCCTTGGCGTCCGGTTCGGAAAGGAGGCGGGCGTAGGCTATGGAAACGACGGCCCACCCGAGGCCGCCCGAAATGACCGGGGTCTCCTCGAACGCGAGCGGCTCCGGCGCCCTGCGGTTACACGAGACGGCGGCTATCGATAGGGCTAGCGCGATGCAAAAGGCACTGGTTGTACGAGATATCATGCTGGAGAATCCTTTATCCTACGATTCGGGCGCCAAAGCGCTCCCATTAGCCTCAAGGC
The DNA here is from genome assembly GCA_964573825.1 of uncultured Treponemataceae bacterium. Classification (GTDB taxonomy): domain Bacteria; phylum Spirochaetota; class Spirochaetia; order Treponematales; family UBA12059; genus SZUA-370. The sequence goes on along the minus strand of CAZNNA010000325.1, from coordinate 426 downwards.
GCTTGAATTTACCCATTTTCCGCGTCAAATTAAAGCCCACGATGCGTATATTCCGCTTTCCGGTCGCTCTTTTATCCCTGCTACCCTTCATGGCCCTCGCCGCCCAGGCGAACCCCTCTCGGGCGACCCCCGACGGTACCGTCTCGTTCGAGCCAGGCCTCTCCGCGTCCGCCGGCGGATACATCGCCGGGGAACCCGGTTACTCGGCCGCGCCGGGGGCGGCCTTCCAGGGGCGCCTATCCCTGGCCGCTGGAGCCCGGGGCGGAGCCGTGGCGGCCTTAGCCTCCGCCGGGGCGGCCTACCAGGCGCCCAGCGCCTATACGGCCGATTGGTACCGTTATCGCGGCTTCTTCGGCCTGGACCTGGCCCTGGGCGCCCGGGCTCGCCTCGGCTTCGCCGAGGCCCGCCGAGGCTTCGCCGAGGCCC
>CAZNNA010000324.1:0-3984 GCA_964573825.1 uncultured Treponemataceae bacterium | reverse complement strand
AAGGTCCCGGGCAAGGACTGGAAGCCTGCCAAGGTGGGCGACATAGTCCCCAAGGGAACCGTCATATCCACCGGCTTCAAGAGCACCGCCCTCCTCACCGTGGGGGCCTCGACCATTACCGTGAAGCCCGTGACGCGATTATCGCTCGAGGAGCTCGTAGAGTCCGCCTCGGGGACGCAGACCCAGCTCTTCCTGCTCGCCGGCCGCGTAAAGGCCGACGTGACGCCCCAAAGCGGTAAGGTTACTGAGTTCAAGGTCAAGAGCCCGACGGCCACCGCATCGGTGCGCGGTACGGGCTTCGAGTTCGACGGCGTAAACCTCGTGGTGGAGAGGGGGCTCGTGGAGCTGAGGACGCCCACCGGGTTGCAGCGATCCGTGGCAGCCGGCGAATTCTCCTACGTGTCATCGAGCGGCGATGTTACTCCTCCGGCCGCGGTCTCCCTGGAGACGGGCCTCGACAGGGTAGACGAGCTCGTCGACCAGGCCGATAGCGAGTCGCGGGCCGCTGTGCAAACGATGGCGGACGCTAGCACCCGAGTCGATACTGGGCCTGCGACTGATCCTGAACCGGATCCCGTGCCTGTTACCGGCAGTATCACCATTACGCTCCAATAGTCCACTAGCCTCCGCTAGTCATGGCATGGCGCGGCCGCCGGGCTTCCGGCGGCCGCGCCAATTTTTAAACCTCGCGTATCGCTAAGGCTCCGCGCAGTCGATGCGGGCGGAGCTCCGAGATCCGCTCGAGAGCCTCTTGACGCCGATTATTGATTGTATTAATATTACAATGTACTAAGAAACTAGTACAATACGCGACCGGAGGCGGCCATGGCGGCTACGGACAAGCGGCCCATACAGTTCTGCCTGGATCCCAAGAGCGGCGTCCCGTTCTACAAGCAGATAATCCTCCAGGTGGAATTCGCGATAGCCGACGGACGCTTCACGACGGGCGACCAGCTGCCTACGGTGAGAAGCCTGGCGGTCGACCTGAAGATCAACCCGAATACGGTAGCCAGGGCCTATAGCGAGATGGAGATCCGGGGCATTGTCACCACGCAGCAGGGCACCGGGACCTTCATCAGCGATAAGGATATACGGCTATCCGAGGTGGAGCGGGAGGGCATGCTCGAGAGCCTCGCGCGGCCCTTCGTCGCCAAGGCCGTGAGCTACGGCTTTAGCGAGGCCGAGGTACTCGGCGCCGTCAAGGAAGGCTACGCCGCTCTGGCGCAGGGAACGGAGGCATAGACATGGAACTCTTCAGGACTGGCCGCAAGGACGGGACCGTCCCTCGCATCGTCAATCCCAAGGCGGGGCCCCGACGAGGCGATTTCTCGTTCAGTATCTACTCCTTCATATTCATGGCGCTCGTCGCGTCGGCGGGGGCCGCTGTAGCCGGCCTGGCCTTCGGCGGGCTACAGCCGGCGGCGTTGATACGCGGCTTCGCGGGCCTGGCGCTCGTCGCCCTGGTCTACGCGCTCTACCCGAGCTGGAACGCCCTCCTGTACGCCCTGCTAATCCAGGCGTCCGCCTTGTTCGCCGCGACCGGCCTGCGCGGCGAATGGGCTCTCCTCGGCTACGAGCCCGGGCGAGCGGAACTCGCGTTCATCATCGGGCTCCTCGTCGCCGCGGTGGTAGGTCCATCGCTCCAGGTCGTCTCGCACTGGGACAAGGCCCTCGTGCTTCGCCTGGGCAGGTTCCACCGGGTCAAGGGGCCTGGGCCCTTCCTGCTCGCGCCGCTCGCCGATCGCTGCGCCGCGGTCGTCGATACGCGTATCCGCGTCACGGACTTCAGCGCCGAGCGCATCCTGACCCGGGACACCGTGCCCATCCACGTCGACGCGCTGGCCTTCTGGATGATATGGGACGTCCAGAAGGCCATACTCGAGGTGGAGGACTACCTGGAGGCGGTCACCCTGTCCGCCCAGACGGCGCTTCGCGATTCCGTAGGCAAGTATAGCCTGTCGACGCTCCTGTCCGAGCGAGAGACGCTGTACCGGGAGATCCAAGGCATACTGGACGCAAAGACTAACCCTTGGGGCATCACGATCCTATCGGTCGAGTTCGTCGACATACAGCTCCCCAAGGACCTCGAGGACGTCATGAGCCGCCAGGCCCAGGCTGAGCGCGAGCGGGAGGCGCGCATCCTGCTCGCCGACGCTGAGCGGGAGGTGGCGCGCAGCTTCGTCGAGGCGGCTGAGGCGTACCGGGGCAAGCCGGAGGCGCTGAGCCTGAGAGGCATGAACATGGTCTACGATGCCGTCAAGGAGCGCGGGAGCATGGTGCTCGTACCGTCGGGCGCGCTCCAGGGCATGAACCTCGGGCCGGCGCTGGCCGCCGTAGCCGTCGCCCGGGAGCCGGGGACGCCCGGCGCGGGCGCTCCGGATGAAGGCACTAATCCCGGCTCGGCCAAGGATTAAGGAGGCTGTCCATGTCGACCATACTACGGCTCGAGGCCGTCACCAAGGTCTATCGCAAGGGCGAGAACGAGGTGCGCGCCCTCGCGGGCATAGACCTGTCCATCGATCGGGGCGAGTTCCTCGCCGTCGTCGGGCCCTCCGGCTCGGGTAAGACGACGCTCCTCAACATAGTCGGCTGCCTGGACTCGCCCACGGCCGGTACCGTCTCCTACGACGGCAAGCCGCTCGGGGGCATGAGGGAGAACGAGCTGGCCGAGTACCGCAAGCGGCACATCTCCTTCATCTTCCAGTCGTACAACCTCATACCCGTCCTGACCGTACGGGAGAACGTCGAGCTGCCCCTGGTCATCGAGCGCTGGCTCGGCAAGGCCGATATCCGGGCCAAGGCGGACGAGGTCATAGCTGCCGTGGGCCTCGAGGGCCTTGGCGACCGCTTCCCCCGGGAATTGTCCGGGGGGCAGGAACAGCGCGTGGCCATCGCGCGGGCCCTGGTCAAGGACCCGTATATCGTACTCGCCGACGAGCCGACGGCTAACCTAGACTCCAAGACGGCCGAGGAGATAGTGGACATTATGCGCGCTATCAACCGAGACAAGGGCGCCACCTTCATCTTCAGTACGCATGACAAGCTGGTTCAGGAACACGCCCGGCGAGTCGTTACGATACGGGACGGCCTCGTCCACGGCGACGAGAGGAAGTAGGCATAGCCATGGGCACGCTCTGGAAGATAGCCTGGAGAAACGTCTGGCGGCACGGGCGGCGAACGGCCTTGACCATAGTCACCATGGCCTTCGGGCTCGGCCTCTACATAGGCATGGACTCCATCCTCAAGGGCATGGATCGCGGCGGCCTCGATAATATCGTTAACCTGAGCGACTCGTCGGTACGCGTATCCACCGCCGCCTACGAGGCGGAGCGGGGAAGCCTGCCCCTGGCGCACGGCCTGCCCGACGCCGAGGCGCTCGAGCGCTTCCTGGCCGGTCGGCCCGGGGTGGAGGCGACGAGCCTCCGCACGCGCTTCGTCGGCAGGCTATCCAACGGCGTCGACGCCGTCCCCGTGCTCTCCATCGCGGTGGATCCGGAACGGGATCCTCGGGTGCTCGACCTGCCCGGCTTCGTGGAGGGCGAATGGCTCTCGAGCGAGGCTCCTCGGCGCGTCGTCCTCGGCCATAGGCTCGCCGCCGAGCTCGGCCTGGGGCTCGGCGACTGGGTGACGCTCGCGGCCCAGACCCGCTGGGAAGCCCGGAACGCCGACGACTTCCTCGTCGCCGGCATCGTTAACTGCCCCGAGCCGGGGATCAACGGCGGCGGCGTCTTCATATCTCTCTCCGACGCCGACGGGTTCCTGGAGCTCGACGGCCTGCGCACCGAGGCCGTCGTCAGGATGGCGCGTCGCGTCAACCTCAAGGACGCCATGGCCGATTCCGACGCCCTGGCAGCCGATATCGAGGCGCGCTTCCCGGAGCTGGACGCCAGGAGCTTCGGCGACGTCGGCAGGCAGTTCCTGGAGCTCTCCAAGGCGAAGAGTAAGTCAATCGGCATCATCATCGTCGTCATGATGCTCATTGCC
>CAZNNA010000323.1:0-3991 GCA_964573825.1 uncultured Treponemataceae bacterium | reverse complement strand
GGCCGAGTAGGCCGCGTCTATGGCGGCGTTGATGCGTGCGTACTCCATGATGCGATAATCCTTCTTATAGCGGGTAGAGCAGGTACGATTCCCGGCGCCTCAAGAACTCGTCCCGGCCCTCGGACGCGAAGGCTAGGCACTCGGGCAAGGGCGCGCCCGAGCCTATCATGGCCCTGAGGCCCGGCCCGCCGGCGAGCTTGTCGAAGAACGAGCTATCGCCTCCGTCCCAGTCGGCCTTCCAGCGGAATTCCGACGGCCAGAGGCGCCTCGCGGCATGGACCATGGCTATGCCGGTATCCAGGGCCCGGAAGGCCTCCGGATCGAGGGCGTGGACGAGGACGCCGCCGCAGTCGACGCCGCGGTGCTTGGAGTTGGTCGGGTTAAAGGGAAAGGCCGAGAACGCGACGCCCGGTAGGCCGAGGGCCGACAACTCGTCGCGGTAGCGCTCGCCGTCGAGCCAGGGCGCGCCTATCGCCTCGAAGGGGCGGGACGTGCCGCGCCCCTCGGACAGTTCGGTGCCCTCGAAGAGGCAGGTACCGGGATACACGAGGGCGCAGGCCGGCGTGGGCAGGTTGGGCGAGGGCGCGTGCCAGGGCAGGCTTGCGGGCCAGCGCTCGGAGCGTCGCCATCCCGCTACCTCGACCACCTCGACCTGGGCCGTAGGGTAGTACTCGCCGCGGAGGTAGAGCGCTATCTCGCCCACAGTGAGCCCGTGCCGGGGCGTAAGCCCGTAGCCGCCGACGAAGCTCGAATGCGCGGCTGCTATGGGGCCGCCCTCGACGACGGTACCGCCGACGGGATTAGGCCTGTCCAGCGCTATCACGGGCACGCCCTCCTCGGCGCAGGCCTCGATGACGGCGGCGAGGGTATAGATGAAGGTATAGTACCGGCAGCCGACGTCCTGGATATCGAAGACCACGGCGTCGAGCCCCCTGAGCTGCTCCGGCAGGGGCTTGGTGCGCTCGCCGTAGAGCGAGTAGGCGGGGATGCCCCGATAGGTGGAGTCGGCCACCTCGACGGCGTCCTGGGCCATCCCGAGCACGCCGTGCTCCGGCCCGAAGAGCGCGCCGAGCCTGAGCCCCGCGTCGTCGAAGGCCCGCCAGGAGGCGCGCCCGTCAGGCGTTATGGCGGAGGGATTGGTCACGAGGCCGTACGTAAGGCCCTTGCGGGCCGGGTCGGCCGTGAAGCGCGATAAACCTGTCTGGGTCTTTATCTGAGTCTTCATATCAGTACAGTATGCATCTAACCTTTCTGCCGCCGCCGAGGTCCTTGAGCGGGGGCACGGCCTCGGAGCACTCCTTCTTGGCGAAGGGACAGCGGGGATGGAAGCGGCAGCCTGAGGGCGGGTCGATGAGCGACGGTATCTCGCCCTTGGCCACGAGGCGCTGGCGGGACAGCCCTTCCTCCGGCGCCGGAGAGGCCGACTTGAGGAGGCGCACGTAGGGGTGCAGGGCGTCGGCTATGACCGCGTCCGTAGGCCCGGACTCCATGATCATGCCGGCGTACATCACCGCTATGGAACCGCACATGTAGCGGGCGCCCGCCAGGTCGTGGGTTATGTACAGGTAGGAGACGCCCTTCCTCTCCTTGAGGTCGAGCATCATGTTCATGACGCCCATGCGTATGGATACGTCGAGCATACTCGTCGGCTCGTCCGCCAGCACTATGCTCGGCTCCACCGCGAAGGTACGCGCTATGTTGACGCGCTGTCGCTGCCCGCCCGATAGCTCGTGGGGGAAGCGCCGCAGGTACTCCTTCGCCGGCGACAGGCCCACCTGCTCGAGGGTCTCGGCGAGGCGCTCCTCGAGCTCGGGACCCTTGCGAACGAGGCCGTGTATCAGGAAGGGCCGCTCCAGGATGCTGCGTATCGTATGCGTAGGATTGAGGCTCCCGAAGGGATCCTGGAAGATGAGCTGCACCTTCTTCTTGTAGGCTAGCGCCTCGCGACGATCGCGGAAGGGTCGCGCCGGCTGGCCGTCGACGATGAGGTCGCCTGAGTCTCTCTCGTACAGGCGCGCTATGACGCTGGCCGTGGTGGTCTTGCCGGAGCCCGACTCGCCGACCAGGGCCAGGGAGCCGCCGCGCTCCAGCTCCAGGGACACGTCGTCCATGGCATGGACGCCCTTGCCGTAGTTAGCCAGGGATCGCAGGGGAAAGCGCTTCGCTACGCTACGGAGTTCCAACGCGAGGCCGCTCATCGCTCCCCCCCTTCCAGGATACAGGCCGACGAACGGCCGCCGCCCAGGGACCGCAGCCCGGGCCGGGCTTCCAGGCAGGCGGGCGTCGCCAGCGGGCAGCGCGGCGCGAAGCGGCATCCCGGCGGCGGCGACAGGAGGTCGGGCGCCTTGCCCTCTATGCCTCCCATGCGCGACAGCGGCCCCGTGAGGGACGGGAACGAGTTCATGAGGCCCCTCGTATACGGATGGCGCGGCTCGGAGAAGAGGGCTCGGGCCGGGCCGTACTCCACGAAGGAGCCGGCGTACATGATGGCCAGCGAGTCGGATATCTCCACGAGCAGCGACAGGTCGTGCGTGATGAAGATGACGGAGAACCCTAGCTCGCGGCGCAGGTCCTCTATCTTCTCTATGATGGAACGCTGGACCACCACGTCCAGCGCCGTGGTGGGCTCGTCCATGATGAGGAGCTCTGGCTTGAGGATCAGGGCCATCGCTATCATGACGCGCTGCTTCATGCCGCCCGAGAGCTGGTGAGGGTAGCTCTTGAGGCGGTCGGCGTTGATGTCGACGAGCCTGAGCATATCCACGGCCATGGCCTCCGCCTCGGCGGCGCTCGCCGAGCGATGGGCGCGCACGGCGTCGGTCAGCTGCTCGCCGATGGACAGCACGGGGTTGAGCGCGCTCATGGCCGACTGGAAGACCATGGCCATGTCGGTCCAGCGGTGGGCCGTCACCTCGGCGTCGGGCAGGGAGGCGAAGTCCTTGCCCTTGAAGAGCACCGAGCCGGACTCTATGCCCGCGCCGTCGCGGAGGAGGCGCATGAGGGCGTAGGCCAGCGTCGACTTGCCGCAGCCGGACTCCCCTGCTATGCCGAGGAACTCGCCCTTGGCGAGGCTGAACGAGACGCCGTCTACGGCGCGGACGAAGCCCTTGGCCGTGGCGTAGCCCGCCTTAAGGTCCCTGACCTCCAGGGTAGTATCGCTCGCCATGGCCTACCTCTTCCTGAGCCTGGGATTGGATATCTCGTCGATAGCGAAGTTGATAAGCACGAACGACGTACCCACGAGGGCTATGCATACGCCCGGCGGCAGGAACCACCACCAGGCCCCGGACAGGAGGGCGCCGTTGGACTGGGCCCAGAATAGTATGGTGCCCCAGCTGACCACCGATACGTTGCCGAGCCCTATGAAGGACAGCGTCGCCTCGCCGAGCATGGCGGCCATGCTCGCCGCGAAGAACTCAGCCATGGCTATCGATATCATGTTGGGCAGTATCTCCCGGAACACGATGAAGGAGGTCCGCTCCCCCAGGGCGCGAGAGACGCGGACGAAGTCGCGGCTCTTGAGCGTCAGCACCTGCGAGCGGAGGAGCCGCGTCGGATAGGGCCAGCCGGTCAGGCCCAGGATCAGGATGACGGGCAGGGTGCCGCGCATGGTCACGTAGGCCGCTATCACTATCATGAGAGGCAGGCCGGGTATGACGAGCATCACGTTGGTTATGAAGGATATGACGTCGTCCACCGCGCCCCCGAGGTAGCCGGAGACCAGGGCCAGCGTCAGGGACAGGGCCGTCACGAAGAGGCCGGTGGCTAGGCCTATGCCCAGGGACACCCGCGTGCCCCAGACGAGCTGGCTCAGGAGATCGTGCCCGGCGTGGTTGGTCCCGAGCGGATGAGCCCGACTCGGCCCGGAACGCAGCGGGAAGTAGTCGACGGTCTTGCGGTACTCCCGGCTCGTCGTAGCCCGGTACGTTATCACGTCCCGCTGGTCGCTCGGGTACTCCTCCAGGAGTATCTCCTCGTCGAGCGAGGCCTC
>CAZNNA010000322.1:0-4000 GCA_964573825.1 uncultured Treponemataceae bacterium | reverse complement strand
TCCGCCTACGACCTCGACGTGGTCCTGGTGGATAAGGAGGAGGACGTCTCCTTCGGCACATCCAAGGCCAACTCCGGGATAGTCCACGGCGGCTTCCACCATAACAAGAAATACCTGAAGGCCCGGCTCGAGCTGCAGGGCATGATGATGTTCGATAGGCTCCAGCAGGAGCTGGACTTCCCGTTCAAGCGTTGCGGCATCGTCGTCGCGGCCCTGCACGAGGACGAGATGCGGGCCATCGAGCAGCTCTACATGCAGGGCGTCGATAACGGCGTCATAGGCATAGAGATGTGCTCCCGCGAGCGCATCCTCGAGCTCGAGCCCAAGCTCAATCCCGATACGCTCGGCGGCCTCTGGGTCCCCGGCGGCGGCATCGTCGAGCCCTACCGCTTCGTATTCGCCCTGGTGGAGAGCGCCCGCAAGAACGGCGTGGAGATACTCACCGGGTTCAGGGTGGAGCACGCCGCCCGCGCCGGCGACGAGTGGACCGTACGGGCGGCCGACGGTCGCTCCGTCAAGGCTCGCTACGTGGTCAACGCCGCCGGCCTCTTCGCCGACGAGGTGTCCCGGGCCTTCGGCGCCGAGGACTTCTCCATCAAGCCGCGCAAGGGCGAGTATTACCTCCTGGACCGCCTGACCAAGGCCAAGCCCGATAGGGTCGTCTTCCCGGTACCCACGAGCGTCTCCAAGGGCATGCTCGTCATCCCGACCGTCGAGGGCACGGTGCTCATAGGCCCGACCGCCGAGGCCGTCGACGACAAGGCCGACCTGGCCACCACCCGGGCCCAGCTCGAGAAGATCCTCTCCTCGGCCAGGGCCATGGTACCCTCGGTCTCCGAGTACGACGTCATCACGAGCTTCGCCGGCCTCAGGCCCACGCTCGAGGAGGACTTCCTCATAGCGCCGAGCGCTCGCGTTCCGGCCCTGATCCAGGTCGCCGGCATACAGTCGCCCGGCCTCACGGCGAGCCCGGCCATAGGCGAGTACGTCAAGGATCTCCTCAAGAAGGATGGGCTCCGCCTGGCGGAGAAGGCCGACTACGATCCCTTCGTGGGTAAGCGGCCCCGGGTCAAGGACCTGACGCCCTACGAGGTGGACGCCCTGGCCAAGGCCGACCCGGCCTACGCCAACATGGTCTGCCGTTGCGAGAAGGTCTCGGAGGCCGAGATCGTCGCCGCCATCCGGGCAGGCCATACGACCCTGGACGGTATCAAGTACTTCACCCGCGCCCAGATGGGACGCTGCCAGGGCGGTTTCTGCACCTATAAGATCATCAAGATCATCATGCGCGAGACCGGTCTGTCGTGGGATGAGATCACCAAGAACGGCGGCCGCAGCCGCGTACTCAAGGACGCGCTATGAAAGACCTATCCTTCGACTCGGTAGTCATAGGAGGCGGGGCCGCGGGCATGGCCGCGGCCCTGGAGCTCGATAGGGCCGGCCTGTCCTGCGCCATCGTGGAGCGCGAGGAGCGCCTCGGCGGCATCCTGGGGCAGTGCATCCATAACGGCTTCGGCCTCATCGAATTCAACGAGGAGCTGTCGGGGCCCGAGTTCGCCGAGCGCGTCGAGGAGCGCCTGGCCGGTACCGGCGTCAAGGCCTTCACCGGCGTCACCGTCATGGAGATGGATGCCGCGGGCGAGCAGAAGACGCTCTACTGTTACTCGGGCACGCACGGCGTCCTTCGCATAAGCGCGCGGGCCATAGTATTGGCCATGGGCTGCCGGGAGCGAAACCGCGGCAACATACGCATCCCCGGCGACCGGCCGGCCGGCGTCTATACCGCCGGCCTCGCCCAGCGCCTCGTCAACATCGAGGGCTACGTGCCGGGTAAGGACGTCGTCATCATAGGCTCGGGCGACATAGGCCTCATCATGGCCAGGCGCATGAGCTGGGTGGGCTGCAAGGTCCACGCCGTGGTGGAGATCCTGCCGTACCCCTCGGGCCTGACGCGCAACATCGTCCAGTGCCTCAACGACTTCGGCATTCCCCTGTACCTGTCGCACCTGACCACTAACATCATCGGGCGCGACCGCGTCGAGGGCGTGGAGATCACCCCGATAGAGAACGGCGCCATCCAGGAAGACAAGGCCTTCACCATTCCCTGCGATACCGTCCTCCTGTCGGTAGGCCTCGTGCCGGAGAACGAGCTGTCCAAGATGGCCGGCGTCGAGCTCAACCCCATGACCAACGGCCCGCTCGTCGATTCCATGCTCATGACCAACGTACCGGGCGTCTTCGCCTGCGGTAACGTGCTCCACGTGCACGACCTCGTGGACTTCGTGGTCGAGGAGGCCAGGCGCGCCGGGGCGCACGCCGCCCGCTGGCTCAAGGGCGCTAAGCCCAAGGCCGAGGCCCGGGTCAAGACCGGCCCCAACGTGCGCTACACGGCGCCCGGCCGAGTCGACCTGGACGGGGATAATAAGCTGTACCTACGCACGCTCATCGTCAAGAACGACGCAACGCTCGAGGTCAAGGTCAACAACCGAGTCGTCAAGAGCGTCAGGAAGAACCACATCCAGCCCTCGGAGATGCTGGCGGTGGAGCTGGGGCCCAAGGACCTCGAGGCGGCCAAGGGCTCGCCCGAGCCGGTGGTAGAGATAGCCATCGTCTAGCGCGGGCATAAGGAGACTACCGTGAGCGAAGAACTGATATGCATCACCTGCCCGCTCGGCTGTCACCTGTCCATCGACAGGCTGGAAGACGGTAAGCTGGCCGTCTCGGGCAACCGCTGCCCCCGGGGCATACGCTATGCCAACGAGGAGCTCCTGGCGCCCAAGCGGGTCGTGAGCGCGACCGCCGCGCTCGACGCCTCCTCCCGCAGGGCCTGCGACGCTGAGGCGCACGGGCTCTGCGACATAGCGAGGGTGCCCGTGCGTTCCAGCGCGGCCTATCCCAAGGAGGGCGTGCCCGAGCTCCTGGCGGCCATCTACGCCCTCAAGGTAAGGCTGCCCGTGCGGCGCGGCGACGTGCTCATCCCCGACTACAAAGGCTCGGGCATCGACGTGATAGCGACGAGGACCCTGAGCTGAGGCCCGGCGCGCCCCTCGCGGTCCCGGTAGCGGGGCCTAGACGAGGGGCGCGTCTACCGTCTAGGCTGACGCGATGGAAGCCGATAACGGCTCTCGCGGAGCCGTCTCCCGAGCCGCCTCCTTCATGCGAGGCCTGCCGCGCGATTGGGTCGTGACCGCCTCGCGCACATCGATCCACCGCCTCGTCTATCAGATGGTATTACCCTATCTGTCCATCTACACCCTGGCCCTGGGCGCCACCGCCTCGGAGCTCGGGCTCGTCAACTGCCTGGGCATGGCCGCCGCCGCTCTCCTCAGCCCCTTCACCGGGGCCATAGTCGATAGGATAGGACCCAAGCGCGTCTACCTGACCGGGATAGCCCTCCTTGGCCTCTCCTGGCTCATCTACGGCCTGGCCCGGACCTGGCCGGCGGCGATCGTAGCCATGATCCTCTACTACATAGGCTTTCGCACGAGCGGCCATAGCTGCAGCGTCATCTGCGGCAATTCCCTGAGTTCCGATAAGCGCGCGACGGGCATGAGCGTCTGCGAGTCCCTCGCCGCCGGGCTCTTAGGCATCGTCGGCCCGATCGTCGGGGCCTTCGTCGTGACCCGCTCTGGCGGCATGAACGCCGCGGGCATCAGGCCGCTCTTCTTCATATGCCTGGCCGGTACCGCGGCGTCCTTCGCCCTGGTGCTCTTCGCGCTATCCGATTGCAGCTGGTCGCAGGGCTCGGCGCCCTCCCGGGGCCTCTTGTCCGGTTTCCGGGAGGTGTTCAGGCACGGGCGCTGCCTACGGCGGCTCATTGCCATATCGGTCGTCTCCCAGCTGCCCCAGGGCATGATCATTCCCTTTACCCAGCCCTTCGCCGCCTCGCGCGGGGCCAGCGCCGTCGTGCTCGGCGCCATGGTCACGGGCTTCGCCGTGACGCCCCTCGTCGCGGGCATTCCCATCGGGCGCCTGGCCGATCGCATAGGCAAGAAGCGTA
>CAZNNA010000321.1:0-4033 GCA_964573825.1 uncultured Treponemataceae bacterium | reverse complement strand
AAGGCCTGGTTCACCCTCGGGGCCGCGCTTATAGTCGGCCTGCTCGGCGTCGTCTCGCCCGCGCGTATATTCGGCGAGCTCATCAACTGGAACGTACTGCTCATATACGTAGGCAGCCTGGTAATAGCGGATCTCTTCATCTACTCGCGAGCTCCCTCGAGGCTGGCCGACCGCATAGTCATGAAGGCTCCCAACCTGGGCCTCGCCGTCGTTTTCATCCTCGTGATGACCGGGCTCCTGTCGGCCTTCGTCGAGAACGTGGCTACCCTCCTCGTCATGGCGCCCATAGCCCTGGCCCTGAGCGACAAGATGAAGGTAGACGCGCGCTACTTCATCATGGGGCTGGCGGTCATGGCCAACCTGCAGGGCACCGCGACCCTCGTCGGAGACCCTCCCTCCATGATATTCGCCGGCTACGCCGGCTATTCCTTCAATGACTTCTTCTTCTACCAGGGCAAGCCGTCGATCTTCTTCGCCGTCCAGGCGGGCATGCTCGTAGGGGCCGTTTTCTTCTATTTCTTCTACCGAGGCACCAAGAACGTCAAGGTCGCCCTACCCGACGAGCGGGTCAAGGCCTGGTTCCCCACCATACTGCTCCTCGCCCTCGTAGCCGGCCTCGCGCTCATCTCGTTCTTCTTCGAGGGCTTCTCGATCCTATCGGGCGCCTACGTCTTCGCCCTCGGCCTCATAGGCCTGGCCTGGTACCGCCTGGCCATGAAGGAATCCCGGGCCGAGGCCTGGCGCCTCGTCAAGAGCCTCGATTGGGAGACCATACTCTTCCTCGTCGGCATCTTCGTCGTCGTCGGCGCCATAGCGGATACCGGGCTCCTCGACGACCTGGCGGCCTTCCTCTCCGGGCTGGTCGGGAACAACGTCGCGGCCGGCTTCATCGTCATCGTAGCGGTCTCGGTCCTGCTCTCCGGCTTCGTCGATAACGTACCCTACATCATAGTCATGCTACCGGTGGCCGCCCGGCTCGCAGCGGGCATGGGCCTACGCCAGGAGCTCTACCTGTTCGGGCTCCTCATAGGCTCCTGCATAGGCGGCAACCTGACGCCCTTCGGCGCCTCGACCAACGTCGTGGCCGTGGGCATCCTTAAGAAGCGCGGTACGGACATACGCTTCCTAGACTGGGTCAAGGTAGCGGGCCCCTTCACCGTCCTTACTACCGCCGCCGCCGGCCTCTTCGTCTGGTTCGTCTGGCGCTAGTCCCGCGCCCTCGCCGAACGAGCGGCTCCCGGACTATCCATGGTCAAGCGGCAGGCCCTACCCTTAAGGGGGTAGGGCCTTTCTATAAGCGAATAGTAACCTTGCCGAAGCGGATGCGCGGACTATACTGGGCGGGAAAGGATACGCCATGAGAACGCGCGCGCGGGGGTACTCGTCGCCCGACGATTTCATCCGGGTACGGGATTTCCTCAAGGAGACCTTCTACGCCTTCGGGGACCCGCTCAACTGGGGCCTCGAGCGCTGGAACTGGGCGCGCTTCCATCCGAGCATGTTCGCCGGGGACGACCCGTCGGCCTCCGCGATGAACGTTCGGTACTTCGAGGACTCCATCAGGATATGGGAGCTCGAGGACGGATCCATCGCGGGACTCGTGAACGTCGAGGCTCCCGTCCCCGACGGCGAGTTCTTCATACAGCGAAGGCCCGGCCAGGACCGGCTCCTGGGCGAGATGCTAGAATACGCACGGTCCCTGCCGAGGCCTACGGGCGCGGCCCTCTCGATCTACGCCTACGAGCGGGACGAGACGCTCAAGGCCGCGCTCCGCTCGGGCGGGTACGCCCCGAGGCCCGATCGCGAGTCATGCTGGGCGGACATGGCCCTAAGCGGGACGCGGCGCGTACCTCTGCCCCCCGGGTTCCGTTTCTCCTCCATGGCCGAGGGGCTGGATACCGCGGAGCGCTGCAGGGTCCAAGGGCTCGGCTTCGACCACGTCGACCCGAGCGAATGGATGACGCCCCGCGAGTACGCGAAGGTCCGGGAGGCGCCGGATTACCGACCCGAGCTCGACCTCGTCACCGTCGCGCCCGGGGGCGAGTACGCCTCGTGCTGCATCGCCTGGTACGACGACGGCAACCGAGCCGCCTTCCTCGAGCCCGTGTGCACCCGTCCCGACTTCAGGCGCCGGGGCCTCGGCCGCGCCGTCGTAGGGGAGGCGCTGCGTAGGGCCGCTGAGCTCGGCGCCGAGCGAGCCTACGTCGGCTCGACGCAGGATTTCTACGTCCGCGTCGGATTCTCGATGCGCCTCCGCTCGCGGCTCTGGGAAAGGCCCTAGGCGGGAAGGGCCGCCCCGGGAATACCCGAGGCGGCCCTGGCGTTCGGGGATCGCCCTGCGCGGTCCCCACCGTAAGGATCGGCGCTAGCTCGCGGCCTTGGCGGCCTTGAGCTCTTCCACGAGCGCCGGCACGAGCTTGTTGACGTCGGTCACGATGCCGAGGTCGGCGTACTCGAAGATAGGGGCGCCCGAGTTCTTGTTGATGGCGATGATGAACTCGGAGTCCTCCATGCCGGCGATGTGCTGGATCATGCCGGATATACCGCAGGCGAAGTACACGTCGGGCCGTACCGTCTTGCCGGTCTGGCCGACCTGCCTATCCTGCGTCACCCAGCCGGCGTCCACGACGGCGCGCGAGGCGGACACGAGGCCGCCGAGCTCCTCGGCTACGGAGTTGAGCTTATTGTAGTTCTCGGGCGTGCCCATGCCTCGGCCGCCGGAGACCAGGATGGTCGCGTCCTCGATGTTCTTCTTGGCGGCCTTCTCGACCACGACCTCGAGTATCTCGACGTTCCTGTCCTTGGCCTCGAAGGAGACCGCCAGCCGCTCCACGGAACCCTTGCGCCTATCGTCCCGCTCGAGCTTGCGCATGACGCCGGGGCGGACCGTCGACATCTGCGGGCGATGCTCGGGGCAGGCGATGGTCGCCATGATGTTACCGCCGAAGGCGGGCCGGGTCATCATGAGGTTGCGCGTGCCGTCCTCTATCTCGAGCCCGGTGCAGTCGGCGGTCAGGCCGGTCGCTACGCGGGCGGAGACCCTCGGAGCCAGGTCGCGGCCTATGGTCGTGGCGCCGGTAAAGACGATGCCGGGCTTGTACTTCTGGATGGCGGCGGTCATGGCCTTGGCGTAGGGCTCGGTCATGTAGACGGCCAGGGCCGGATCGTCGGCGACGATCACGGTGTCGGCGCCCTGGGCTATGAGGTCCTTAGCCGGGCCGTCGCCCAGGCCGGAGCCGACGAGCAGGGCCACGAGGGGCTCCCCGAGGTCGTCGGCTATGCGCCGGCCGACGCCCAGGAGCTCGTACGCTATCTTCTGGACGATGCCCCCGCGCTGCTCGGCGAAGACCATCACGCCCTTGTAATCGGAAATATTCATCACTGCACTCCTATCGGGCCCTGGCCTAGAGTATGAACTTCTCTTTAAGCGCCTCGACAATGATCTTGGCGCCTTCCTTGGGATCGACCTCGTAGACCTTGCCGGCCGACTTGGCGCCCTTGGTAAAGGACTTCTTGACCCGCGTCGGCGAGCCCTTGAGCCCGATGTTCGCCTGGTCGACCTCGATGTCGGCCAGGCCCCACACCTTGATCTCTTTCTTATAGGCGTCGAAGATGCCGTTCACCGACATGTAGCGAGGCTGGTTCATGTCCTTGAGGGTCGTGAGCAGGCAGGGCAGCTTGGCTTTGATGCGCTGGTAGCCGTCCTCGAAGACGCGCTTGACGACGACCGCGTCGCCGTCGAGCCTGAGCTCGCTGACGTAGCTCACCTGGGGCAGGCCCAGGTGCTCGGCTATCTGCGGGCCGACCTGGGCGGTGTCGCCGTCTATGGCCTGGCGGCCGCAGATGATCAGGTCGAAGCCCAGCTTGCGCAGGGCGGCCGCTATGGTGCTCGAGGTAGCCCAGGTGTCGGCGCCGCCGAAGGCGCGGTCGGACAGGAGTACGGCCTCGTCGGCGCCCATGGCCAGGGCCTCGCGCAGGGCCAGGTCGGCCTGCGGCGGGCCCATGGACAGGACTGTCACCTTGGCGCCGACCG
>CAZNNA010000320.1:0-4038 GCA_964573825.1 uncultured Treponemataceae bacterium | reverse complement strand
GGCGCGGAGAGGACTCCCGGTCTCGGTTTGTGTGAATGGCTTGGGCCGAGACCGGGAGTCGAACCGAAGCGAGCGCCGAGAAACCGTCTACGCTAGCTTGGACACGAGGTACTGGTTAAGGGAGACCCCCTCCTCCGCAGCCTGAATGGCGATAGAACGATGGACTTCTTTAGGGATTCGCAAGACAAGCCTTCCGCTGTATGGGCGCGTGCTTAACGGCTCGGGAATCTTTTTGCCGTTTCTTTCCATGTCCTTGATAATTGCCGCGACGACAGAGCGCAACTCCTTAAGGGCGGATTCCGGTGTATCCCCATGCGCGGAGATCGATGGAAGCTCAAGGCAGCGGGCGATATAGACGCCATCCTCTTCAGACCATTCCTCGCGGAAGGTATACTTATCGCTTCGTTCCCTCTGCATTATCTTCCTCCAGTCGATCGATCGCTTTCCTCACCTGGCGAACCTGGTATGGCTTAGCCTTTGCGCCGTCGCGTTGAATATTGATCCTAGGATCCCCCGGCTAAGGTATCGTAAACACATGATGACTGCCGACGATCCTTGGGGGACTAAAATACCTCGCGCATAGAGCTACTAGGTCGTCAAAGCGAACGTTTATAGGGTTTTCTAATACCGAGCGATCGGTCATTACCAGTATAGTACTACCGGTGATACTATGCGGCAAGCTGTGAGAATAGTATTCTTGTCGTTCATGAAGCCTTTAATAAAAGCGTTGAAAAGGGTATTGGGTAATCAATGCGATAGTACAAATCGAGTACAAAACGAGTACGGGGCAACCGTTTCGCGAATCGTTAAGCGCCCCTATACTGGCTCATCTTTATCGTACGGTGGAGGAGCCTTCTATGAAACGCGCTCGCTTGATCGCATTCGCGCTCATGATCCTCATGGTCGTCGGCGGAGCGACGGCCCAGACTATCACGGTCGGTTCGTGGAGGACCGACGACGTGGCCCAGTGGAAGGGGCTGATAGCCGACTTCAACAAGGCCTATCCGGGCATCGAGGTCCGCTTCGACCCGACCAATCCCCCGGACTACAACGCCACCCTGCGCCTGCAGCTGGAGAGCGGCACGGGCCCGGACGTCTTCTACGCCCGCTCGGGCGACGTGGGCAAGTCGCTGTTCAAGGACGGCTACATGCTCGACCTGAGCGCCGAGCCCTTCATGGCCAAGTTCGACGCCGCCTCCAAGTTCTTCTGGCAGTCCGACGACGGCAAGTCCTTCGGCATGCCGCTCTTCGCCATCAGCCAGGGCATCTACTATAACAAGAAGATCTTCAGCGACAACAAGATAGCCATTCCCAAGACCTGGGAGGAGCTGCTGGCCGCGGCCAAGGCGCTGTCCGATAAGCGCATAACGCCCTTCGCCAACGGCACCAAGGACGAGTGGGACATCAACGAGGTCCTGTTCCAGACCCTGGCCCCCACCTACGTGGGCGGCGTCGACGGGCGCAAGGCCCTCGAGTCCGGCGCCAAGAAGTGGAACGACCCCTCCGTCGAGGCCGCGTTCAAGGCCGTCTCCGACCTGGCGCCCTACCTGCCGCGCGGCTTCGCGGCCGTGGACTACAACTCGTCCAAGGTCATGTTCCAGCTCGGCAAGGCCGCGATGATGTTCGACGGCTCCTGGACCATCCCCGAGCACATGAAGGCCAAGGGCCTCGAGTTCGACGTCTTCGCCGCGCCCGCCCCCAAGGGCATGAAGCGCTACCAGGTCTTCCACGCCGATACCGGCATGGCCATCAACCCGCGCTCCAGGAACGTGGCGGCGGCCAAGACCTTCTTGGCCTGGCTCGTCAGCGACGAGGGGATAGCCTCCGTAGGCAATAACTTCACCGGCTTCTTCCCGATCGCCAAGGCCTCCAAGGCCATACCGTTCTCCAACCCGGCGGTCAAGTCCTTCCTCTCGCTCAACGAGGGCGTGGGCACCGACGTACGCTTCAGCTGGACCCGCCTCAACGTAGGCAGCCCGTCGGGCTACGACCTCATCACCGCCAGCACCATAGCCGTGCTCTCCGGCAAGAAGACCCCGCGCCAGGCCGCGGACGACTTCGCCGCCGGCGTGGCCAAGTGGTACAAGTACTAGGCCGAGTCCCTAGGGAGGATCGCTAAGCATGAGCACCGTAGACTGCGGGCGGCCGCGCCGTCGAACCCCCTGGGGGACGAGCGTCTATCGCCGCCCCTCCTGGTTCCTCTATATACTGCCCGCGCTCGCAGTCTACGTGGCCTTCATGGCCTATCCGCTCCTGGCCTCGCTCAGGCTCAGCTTCTACACCGGCTCGGGCTTCAGGCTCGACACCTTCGTGGGTTTCGATAACTACATTCGCCTCTTTACCGATAGGGAGGTAGCGCCGCGCTTCTGGGGCGCCTTCGGCAATACCTGGGTCTTCTTCGCCATCC
This sequence comes from uncultured Treponemataceae bacterium, assembly GCA_964573825.1. Lineage (GTDB taxonomy): Bacteria > Spirochaetota > Spirochaetia > Treponematales > UBA12059 > SZUA-370. Next base: position 1,631 of record CAZNNA010000320.1, on the reverse strand, counting down.
ATATGCTGGTGCAGAACAGCCTGGGCCTCACGTTCGCCCTGATGCTCTGCAACAAGCGGCTCCGGGGCGCCGGCTTCTTCAGGACGGTCATCTTCATACCCGCGACCCTGGCCATCGTGGTCACCGGCTTCCTCTGGAAGCTGCTCCTGGACCCGAATTTCGGGCCGGTCAACCTGTTCCTGGAGTCCATAGGGCTCCGCGACCTTGCCCTGCCCTGGCTCGGCCTCACGGAGACGGCCCTGCCGGTGATATCGCTCGTCTCCAGCTGGCAGTGGGTGGGCATACCGACGATGATCTTCACCGCCGCCCTGCAGAGCATCCCGGAGGACTACTTCGAGGCGGCCCAGATGGACGGCGCCTCCGGCTGGCAGGTTATACGCCTCATCAAGCTGCCCATCCTGGTGCCCATGATGGGCGTGGTGGGCATACTGACGTTCACCGGCAACTTCAACGCCTTCGACGTGGTCTACGCCATGGCGGGAGCCAACGGGGCGCCCGACTACGCCGCCGATATCCTAGGCACCTACTTCTACCGCACGGGCATAGCGGGCAAGCATCCGGTGGGCATACCCGACATGGGGCTCGGGGCGGCGGTGGCCACGGTCATCTTCGTCACCTTGCTGGCCGGCGTCCTGGCCATGCGTCGACTCAGCTCGAGGAAGGCCTAGCATGGCTCGTAGCTCCACGCGATCGGCTAATCGACGCGGCCGCAGGCTCGACGCGGCCACGCTCGCCTCCTACCTCGTCCTCGGCCTCTGGGCCCTCGTCGTCCTGGCGCCGCTCTACCTCATGGGCGTCAACGCCTTCAAGTCCACCGCGGACATCTTCATGTCGCCCTTCGGCCTGCCTACGAGCCCGATCTTCGACGGCTTCCGCATGGTCTTCGAGGAGGGGCACTTCCTTATCTACCTCTTCAACTCGGTCCTCATAGCCGTGCTGTCCATCGGCGGGGTGATGCTCCTGGCGGCCTTGGCCAGCTACGCCCTGGTCCACTGGGACGTGCGCCTGGCTCGCGTCATATCGGTATTCTTCTTGTTAGGGATGATGGTGCCGATGCGCATCGCCAGCATCAACCTGATACTGATGCTCAAGGGCCTCGGGCTACTCGATAAGCTCCTCGGGCTCCTGCCCATCTACCTGGCCATGGGCATGCCCATGGGAGTGATGATCCTGACCGAGTACTTCAGGACCATTCCCCGAGAGCTCGTGCAGGCCGCCTACCTCGACGGAGCCGGATCGTTCCGCATCTTCCGGAGCGTCGTCCTGCCCTTGGCCCGGCCCGCCATGGCGACGGTGGCCATCTTCAACCTGGTCAATATCTGGAACGACCTGTGGTTTCCCCTCATCCTCATACGCTCGGAGAGCCAGCGGACGCTGATGCTCGGGGTGACGCGCCTCTTCGGGCAGTTCCAGACCGACTGGACGAGCGTGCTGGCGACGCTGTCGCTGGCCACGCTGCCCATCCTGGCGCTGTACCTGGCCCTATCGCGGCAGTTCATCGCGGGCCTGACGGCCGGCGCCGTCAAGGACTAGCCGCGCTCCGGCGCGGCCGGGCCCGAGGCGCCAGGGCCGGCGAGAAGAGCCCGCTCGCCCGGGCCAGGCGGATGAGGCGGACGCGATCGCCCGAGCCG
>CAZNNA010000319.1:0-4044 GCA_964573825.1 uncultured Treponemataceae bacterium | reverse complement strand
TCAGCGAGGGCGTCCGCAATATCGTGGAGGCCATACGCTTCGAGGGCGTCGAGACCGTCTCCGAGTCGACCCTCAAGGGAGAGATGAAGCTCAAGGAGAAGGGCTTCCTGCAGGCCGGCGAGTTCAGCGAGGGCCTGCTCGAGCAAGGCCGGCGCGCGCTGGAGTCCTATTACCATAACAGGGGCCACGTCGACGCCAGGGTGTCGGACGTACGCCGCGAGTCTACCATTAACCCCAAGGACGGCTCGACGCGGCTCACCCTGACCTTCGTGGTGTCGGAGGGCCGACGCTACCTCTACGGCGGCATGGGTTTCCAGGGTAACACCCTCTATACCTCGGAGGACCTAGCCTCGCTCCTGAGGCTCAAGCCCGGCGCCGTCCTTAACCAGGAACGCCTGGCCCAGGACCAGATGCGCGTCTCCGACCGCTACTTCGAGAACGGCTACATCTTCAACGGCTTCAAGCTCCAGGAGTCGCGCGACGAGGAGACGGGCACGATATCCTACACGCTCGCCATAGAGGAACGCCCCCAGGCCTTCATAGAGGATATCATCTTCCGCGGCAACGACAAGACCAAGACCTACGTGCTCGAGCGCCTCATGGAGCTGGAGCCCGGCGACGTCTTCTCCAAGGGCAAGCTCCTCGAGAGCCTCCGCGCCCTCTACAATACCCAGTACTTCTCTTCCATAGTCCCCGAGTACGAGCAGGGCAGCAAGGACCTCTACGTCGACCTCGTCGTCAGCGTCGAGGAGCAGAGCACCGCGTCCATACAGTTCGGCCTGACCTACACGCCCGTCGGCAAGTCCGGCAGCTTCCCCATCATAGGGCTCGTCAACTGGAGCGATATCAACTTCCTCGGTAACGGGCAGACGCTCGCCCTCAAGACCAACCTGGCCCTGGCCTCGCAGGACCTGACCTTCTCGTTCTCCGACGACTGGCTCTTCGGTAAGCGCCTGTCCGGGGCCGTGGACTTCGCCTTCGAGCATAAGTCGGTCAGCGTGGCCCAGGATACGAGCGGCGTAATCTTCCCCTACGGCTCGGCCGGGACCGGCCTAGCCGTGCCCGATCCCTACGATAGCTACGAGGAGTACGTCGCGGCCGGCAAGGTGGTCCAGGACGCCTACAAGATGAACTACGACGCCTGGACCTTCAGCCTGGGCTATTCCGCCGGCTGGAGGCTCCCGACCTTCCTGGGCACCGTCGGCGTCGTGCCCGGCATTAAGCACGAACTCGGCATGAAGACCTACGACTCGACCATGTACCGCCCCTACGACCGGACCGTGGCCGATAACTGGAATGACTGGAAGTTCTCCAATACCTTCTACACCCGGGCCTACCTCAATAACCTGGACCTCTGGTACAACCCGTCCAAGGGCTACTACCTGAGCCAGCGCCTTGGCCTGACCGGCTGGTTCGACGGCGAGATAAACCACTTCCTGCGCTCGGATAGCAGGCTCGACGCCTACGCCACGCTCTTCGACATACCGATAGGCGAGTCCTGGGCCTTCAAGGCCGTCCTAGCGGGGCACACCAAGTTCTCCGCCCTGTTCAGCCAGCCGTGGAGGACGGGCATCACCGCCTCGGAGACCGCCCTGCTCGCCATAGACGGCACCTTCGTCGGCCGCGGCTGGGGCACCACCCTGGCCTCCACCTACGGCACCACGCTCTGGGACAACTGGCTCGAGCTTCGCGTGCCTGTCGTGCCGAGCGTGCTCTCCGTGGACGGCTTCCTGAGCGGCGCCGTCGTGGGTAACGGTAACGGCTTCCTTAACGTCGACTCCTTGGCCCATGCCAGCACGACGAGCTACGGAGGCCTGTCGCTCGAGAGCCTCGCCCTCAGCACCGGCGTCGGCGTACGCTTCCTCATCCTCCAGTTCCCCTTCAGGCTGTACTTCGCCAAGCAGTTCACCTTCGACGCTGATTCCGGCTTCCGGTTCACCGACAAGGACTGGCAGTTCGTGCTCAGCGTGACGACGAGCCTCGACTAGGAAAGGATACGATCGATGATACGCTGTAAGAGGATCGCCCTGGCCGCGCTGGCGCTCCTGGCCCTGGGCTCGGCCGCCTTCGGCCAGCAGATAACGCGCGTCGGCGTGATCGACATCCAGAAGGTCTACATGACCTACTATAAGGATTCCCAGGCCGTGAGGGCCCTCGAGGAGGCCAAGCTCGCCGCCGCGGACGAGATACGGCGCCTGCAGGACGAGCTCAAGGACATGCAGCGCCAGCGGCTCGAGCTCCTGCCTACGGCGGACGGGCCGAGGCTCAAGGCCTTCGATGAGCAGCTGTACCGCAAGGCGCAGTTCCTGTCAGATTACGTCAAGGTCAAGCAGGCCGAGCTCGAGGCCAAGGCCCAGGACCTGGCCAAGGGCGACGCCTTCGTGCAGATGCTCTATAGGACGGTCCAGGCGATATCCGAGGCCGAGGGCTACTCCCTGGTCATAAGCACCAAGGACGTGACATCGGTAGGATCGTCCGTGCTGTGGTTCAGCCCGATGATAGACATCACCGACAAGGTGGTTCAGTCGATGCTCGGGAGCTGACCCCGCTCGACGCCTCCTGGGGAGGCGCCCGGGGAACGACGTCCCGGAGGCGATCTATGAGCGATCGCCCTCGGGATCGGCGGCGGCCGCGTCCTTGAGGGCCGACTTGAGGGCCGAGAAGCGGCGCTCGTTCTCCTCGGATAGCTCCATGAGCTCCTCGTGGGCCTTGAGCACCAGGGCCGCTCCGGCCTTCCTGCCCGAGCCGAGTCGCTCGAGCGGCTCCGGAACGCGCGGCGCGTCGGCCTCTATGGCCACGAGCCGCAGGATGCCTATGGTCTTGAGGAGCCTCCCGCAGGTCTCGTTGAGGCCGTACAGGCGTATGGGCCTGTCGGAGAAGCGCTTGAAGCGCTTATTGAAGCCGACGATGAGCCCCATGAAGGTAGAATCCATGTAGTCGCAGTCGCTCAGGTCGATGAGGACGTCCTCGACCGCCGGCTTGGCGTCGAGCCTGTCGAAGACGCGGTTCTTGAGCTCGGGACAGGCATTGGCCGTGATATGGCCCTGGGCCCGTATGTATATGCGGTTGCCTGCTTCCTTGATGAAAAGGGCTTCTTCCACGCTCGCCTCTCGCTCGTCTCGGATGCGAGGCCGTCACGCCGTCGCGAGCCGACCTCGATTGTATCCTAGTCGAAGTTACCCTATAATGCAACGACAATGGCCGAACAGCTTCCGCTTCTCGAGCAATACGAGCGCATCAAGGCCCGGCACAGGGACGACATACTCTTCTTTCGCCTCGGGGACTTCTACGAGATGTTCTACGCTGACGCGATAGAGGCAAGCTCCATCCTCGGGCTCACGCTGACCCATAGGCAGGACGCGCCTATGTGCGGCGTTCCCCATCACGCCTCCAAGGGCTATATAGCCAGGCTCCTCCGAGCCGGCAAGAAGGTGGCGATCTGCGAGCAGCTGACCTCGCCCGGCAAGGGCAAGGGCATCATCGAACGCGGCGTCGTCGAGGTGGTCACGCCCGGTAGCGTGACCGACGACGATTACCTGGAGTCCGGGGCCAATAACTACCTCGTGGCCATTGGCGGCTTCGGCGATAGGATGGCCCTGGCCTGGCTCGACGCCTCCACGGGAGAGTTCCGCGCGGAGTCCTTCCCCCTTGGCGATATCGATAGGCTCAGGCGTAGCCTCTACGCCTTGGCGCCTCGCGAGGCCATAGTACGTGAGTCCCTCCTCGACCATGCCGCGGTCGAGCGGGCCATAGCCGAGCGCCCTTCGCTCGTACTCAACCGCCTGCCCGATTGGGCCTTCTCGGTGGAACAGGGACGAAAGGCCCTGCTCGGGCACTTCGGTACGGCCAGCCTCAAGGGCTTCGGCTTCGACGACGACGATCCGGCCCTGGCCGCCGCGGGCGCCCTCCTCGAGTACCTGCGCGACGCGATCAAGGCGTCGCCCGACCATATCGCCGGCCTCAGGGGCTCCGACGACGAGGCCTACGTCATCATCGACGAGGCAAGCCAGAAGAACCTGGAGATAACGCGCAACTTGAGGGACG
>CAZNNA010000318.1:0-4052 GCA_964573825.1 uncultured Treponemataceae bacterium | reverse complement strand
CCCAGAACTCGTAGGCGCAGACCTGGGCCAGGGTGTAGTCGATGTAGTAGAAGGGATCCTGGAAGATGTGTCCCTGGCGGTACCAGTAGCCGCCGGCCTCGAGGAAGGCGTCGTCGCCGTAGTCGCGATAGGGCAGGTAGGTTCGCTCTATGCCGCGCCAGGCCGCCTTGCGCTCGGCCGACGTGGCGGCGGGATGCTCGTAGACCCAGTGCTGGAACTCGTCCACCGTGACGCCGTAGGGTATGAACAGCACGCCGGCGGAGAGGTGCGAGAACTTGTACTTGGCCTCGTCCGGGCCGAAGAACGAAGCCATCCAGGGCCAGGCCAGGAATTCCATGCTCATGGAGTGTATCTCGCAGGCCTCGTAGGTGGGCCAGTGGTACTCGGGTACCTCGAAGCCACGGGAGCGGTAGCACTGGAAGGCGTGGCCCGCCTCGTGGGTCATGACGTCGACGTCGCCCGAGGTGCCGTTGAAGTTGGAGAAGATGAAGGGCGCCTGCTCGCCGGCCATGTAGTCGCAGTAGCCGCCGCCGGCCTTGCCCTTCCGGGTGACCAGGTCGAGGAGGCCGCGATCGGTCATCATGGTGAAGAACTCGTCCGTCTCGGGCGACATCTCCCTATACATGGCCTTGCCCCGGGCCAGGATCCAGTCGGCGTCCCCCTTGGGGGTAGCGTTGCCCGATAGGTACTCGAGGCCCTCGTCGTGGAACTCGAGCCGCGTAAGTCCCAGGCGCCTGGCCTGGCGCTCGCGAAGGCGGGCAGCCATGGGCACGACCGTCTCGTGAACCTGCCTGCGGTAGTTGGCGACCCTGGCCGCGTCGTAGTCGGTGCGGCCGAGCCGGGCGTAGGCCAGGGGAATGAAGCTCGTGAAGCCGAGCGTCACGGCGATGTCGTTACGCACCCTGACGAGCTCGTCGAACACGCGGTCGAAGTCGGCCGAGCGGGAGGCGAAGAAGTCGCTGACGGCACGTACGGCGCGCCTACGCACGGCCCGGTCGGGCGACTCGGTGAAGGGCTGCATCTGGGCCAGGTTCCGTTCCTCGCCCTCGAAGGCTATCTTGGCGCTCGCCTTGAGCTTGACGTACTCGCTGGCCAGGCGATTCTCCGCCTGCAGGCGCTCCTCGACCTCGGGACTGTAGGTTTTCATCTGGAGCTCGGCCAGGCGGAAGAGCTGGGCGCCGCGGCGGGCCTCGAGCTCGCGCTTGAACGGCGAAGCGACGAGCGCCGCGGCCAGTTCGCTCTTCAGGCCCACGTAGACGGGCTCGGCCTCGTCCATGAAGTCGTTCTCGGCGTCGTAGAAGGCGTCGTCGGTATCCATGGTATGGCGGATCTGGGCCAGCACCTTCATGGTCTCGAAGCCGTTACGCAGCTCGTTTATGCGGGAAAGGATAGCGTCCTGCGCCTGGGCGGAAGGCGCGGCCTTGAACTCGCCCAGAAGGGCGGTGAAGTCACGCCTGAGGGCATCCATATCGGGGCGGGAATAGGCGAAGTCCTTGAACCTGGTCATGCTCGGTCTCCTTTATAAGGACGCCCCGGGTTGGGCGGCCCGCGAGACAGTATAGCCGCAGTCGAGCCGCCGCGACAGGGTACTATTCTAGTAAAAAGCAAGGCGACGGGCGCCGCGACGGGGCGGGAGCCGCGACGGGGCTCAGTACAGCGCGTAGACCGACGACGGTCCCGACGCCGAGGCCGCCCGGGCGGCGGGGCAAGTCGGATCGGAGGCGGCGAGCCTGGCCAGGGCCGCAGCCTTGCCTTCGGCCTTGGCCAGGAAGACCGTGGCGCGGCTGGCGGAGAGGCAGGATAGGCTCAGGCTGGCTCGCTCGCGCGGCGGGACGGGGGCCCGGGACTCGACGACGAGGCCATCGGTCGTTCCGGCGTTATCGTCCGCTACGGAGAAGACGCCGGCGGTGTGCCCGTCGGCTCCCAGGCCGAGCAGGGCCAGGTCGAAGGGGCTCCGCTCTCCCGAGGCGGCGCGTTCCGCGACCAATGCGCGCAGCGCCCCTTCCATGGAGGCCAGGCAGGCCGGCGCCCCGAGCTCGACCCTCCAGGCCAGGAGCTCGGCGGCGCCCGTTGCCAGGGCCGGAGCGAAGGCCCGGCCGATCATGGCCTCGTTCCGATCGCCCTCTGATCGGGGCGCGAGCCGCTCGTCGCCGACGACGAGGAGGACCGGGCTAGCCGGGGCCAGGGCGACGAGGCGCTCGGCCAGCTCGGCGTAGGCCGGCTCGGGCGTGGAGCCGCCCGCCAGGCAGAGAGCCGGCCGTACGCCGCGCAGGAGCGCCCCCGATACGGCTCGCAGGGCGGCGTCCGCGGCCGCCGAGGCCCAGCCTTCCATGCTATCGAAGCGCGCTACGGCGATCATGGCCGAGAGTATGCATCCCCGGAGCCCCCGCTGTCGAGGGAGGGGTATCCGTGCTACACTACGCCCCGGGAGGGCTTCGGAAGGCCTTCCCGCAGCGAGGAAGCCACGATGAACGATAGCACCTACCTCTATTCGCGCGGTTCCCCGTCGCTCGCCCTCTCCGACCGGGAGCTGGCCGAGGCCTTCACCGGCGCCCTCGCGACGCTGGGGCCGCGCCGCCGCGTGCTCGCCCTGCCGCCCGACGCCACGCGAGGGCACTCCAAGGCGGGAGTCCTGCTCAAGGCCGCCTACGACTACTACGGCGACGCCCTGGCCGCGGTCCTCCCGGCCCTGGGGACGCACCGTCCCATGGGCGAGGCGGCGGTCGCCGCCATGTTCCCCGGCGTTCCCTACGGTCTCTTCCGCCCGCACGACTGGCGTCGCGACGTGGTGGAGCTCGGCCGGGTCCCGTCCGACTTCGTGCGCGAGGCCTCCGAGGGGCTCTGCGACTTCGACTGGCCGGCCCAGGCCAATAGGCTCGTCGTGGAGGGCGGCTTCGACCTGATCCTGTCGCTCGGGCAGGTCGTGCCGCACGAGGTCGTGGGCATGGCCAACTATACCAAGAACCTGTTCGTCGGCGTCGGCGGCAAGGACGGCATCGACCGATCCCACTGGCTCGGCGCGGCCTACGGCATAGAGCGAACCCTGGGGCGCGTCGATACCCCCGTGCGGGCCGTCCTCGACTACGCGCAGGAACGCTTCGCCTCGTCGCTGCCGCTCGTCTACGCGCTTACCGTCGTCGGTCCCGAGCCAGGCCCCGACGCAGGCTCCGTCGTCGCGGGCAGGGGCGCGTCCCGGGGCGAGGCGACGCGGGGGCTCTTCGTAGGCTCGGGCCGACGGGCCTTCGAGGACGCCGCGGCCCTGTCCGCGATAGTCAACATCGAGCGGCTCGACCGGCCGGCCCGGCGCATCGTCGCCTACCTTGACCCGGCGTCCTTCACCTCGACCTGGCTCGGCAACAAGGCTATCTACCGTACGCGGCTCGCCGTGGCCGACGGGGGCGAGATACTCGTGCTGGCCCCCGGCGTCGATAGCTTCGGCGAGGACAAGGCCATAGACGAGACCATACGCGACTACGGCTACTGCGGCTCCGCGGGGGCGCGGGAGCTCGTGGAGTCGGGCGAGCTGGCCGGCGACCTGGCCGGCGCCGCCCACCTGGCCCACGGCTCTACCGACGGGCGCTTCTCGGTGCGCTACGCCGCGGGCGGGCTGTCGCGCGGGGAGGTCGAGGGCGTCGGCTACGAGTGGGCCGACTGCGCCGAGGCGCTCCGCCGCTACGACCCGGCTAGGCTCTCGCCCGGCTGGAACCGAGTCGACGGCGAGGATATCTTCTTCGTCGCCAACCCGGCCCTCGGCCTCTGGAAGGCCGGGGGCCCGGATGCTTCGTAACCCGGATCGGTAGGATAGGCTATGGAACGAGACCGAGGAGCGTCCCTGGACGGGGCTCGAGACATCATCGCGACGGTACGCGCGGCCATGGCCAGGCGTATCGTGGGCAAGGACGAGATGGTGGAAGCCATGCTCGTCGCCGTCATGTCGGATGGCCACGTCCTGCTCGAGGGCGTACCCGGCCTCGCCAAGACCCTCGCCGTGAGGACCTTCGCGGGGCTCGCCGGGCTGGCGTATAAGCGCATACAGTTCACGCCCGACCTCC
>CAZNNA010000317.1:0-4065 GCA_964573825.1 uncultured Treponemataceae bacterium | reverse complement strand
CTCGTCCCCATCGCGCTGGTCAATCGCGGTCGCCGCTCCCTCGCGGGCGGGCTCACGATCGCCTTTACCTGGCTGGCGCTCACGGCCCTGCTCCTGGCCGATCCCCGCCCCGACCCCTACGAGTCGTACGAGTACGCCGTCTACCTGCTCCTCGTGCTCTTCGAATCCGCCCTGCTATCCGGGCGCCCCTCTCACTGCCTCGTGGCCGGCGCCGTCTCGGTCGCCTCGCTCGCGGGGCACTTCATGCTCCGCGTTCTCCCCTTCCTGGAGTCGGCGCCGGAGACGACGCCCCTCGATAACCTGGCCATCGCCTGCATAGCCGTGGTGAGCGGCTCGGCGCTCGCCTTCCTGGCCATGCGGGCTAACGCCGCGGCGATAGGCATGGCCATGGCCGAGTCCGAGGCTAGCGCGAGGAAGGCCGACGCGCTGGCCGACGTGCTGGCCAAGTCGAGGGAGGGCCGGAGGCTCGGCGACGGGCTCAAGGAGGGCGCGGCCAGGCAGATAGCGCTGGCGGAGCGTAGCCGCGACGACCTGTCCCACGTAGCCGCCCAGGCCGGCCGCCTAACCGAGGCCGCCGAGCGCATGGCCTCTGCCTCCGCGGCCGTGGAGGCCGGGGGCAACGCCGTGGAGACGGCCCTCGAGGCCCAGAAGGCCGAGACCGAGCGCACGGTGCAATCGCTCGAGCGCATAAGCGCCTTCTCCGGTTCCGTGGCCGCGCTATCGAGCGACCGGCGCGAGCGCATCGACAGGCTCGAGGGCCGCTACGCCGAGGCCGACGCCTCGATAGCGGAGGCGGCCTCGGCCATCGAGTCGCTCGCGGAACGTACGACGACGCTCCTGTCGCAGGTAGGCGTCGTTGCCAAGATAGCCTCGCAGACCAATCTCCTAGCGATGAACGCCGCGATAGAGGCCGCCCACGCGGGCGCCGCCGGCACGGGCTTCGCCGTCGTGGCGGCCGAGGTCCGTACGCTCGCGGAGAACGCCAACGTCAACGCCAAGCAGATAGGGGACGCGCTCAAGACAGCCGCGGGCGATATCGCCAAGGCCTCGGCGCTCAACGCGGGCGCCAGGGCTCGATTCTCCGCCGCCCGCGCGGAGACCGACACCTTCCTTCGTTCCATAGAGGAGCTTTTCTCCCGCATCGACTCCCTCGACGTAAGCGTCCGCGATATACGCGACGCCGCCGCGAGCATAGTCGACGCCGGGTCCAGCGTGGAGGCGGCCCTGGGTCGCCTACGGGGCGCGGATTCAGCCAACAGGGAAGGCACCGAAGGCGTCAGGACAGCGACCCTGGCCCTCGGGGCTCGGCTCGAGGAGCTCGGCCGCTCGTTCGATCGCATCGTCGACGAGGCCAAGGCCATACGCGCGCTAGGAGAGGATAACGGGCGCCACCTGGCGGCCCTGGACGCCGAGGTCCAGGCGCTCTACGACGGCTCCGCTACGGCCGGGGATCGTCCGCCTGCCGGGGATCGCCGCCCGGCTTGAGTATGGCCGACCGGCTCCGCTTGCCGTCCATGACTATGGAGAGCGGCTCGGGTAGGGTCGTCCACGCGCAGAAGCGCCCGCGCCGCTCGGGCGCCCGAGCCGCCAGCCAGTCCCAGTCGACGCCGGGCTCGTCGGTCTTCCAGGGCACGGTCAGGTAGCCGATGTTCATGCTCGTGACGTTATGGAAGAAATGGCTGCCGAGCGACGAGTCGACGCGGAAGTCCCGGAGGTCTGCCTCGACGATGACGCGGGCGCCGGATATCTGCGAGAAGCTGACGGGTATGCCCAGCCAGCGGTCGCGCGTCCCCCAGCGTCCCGGCCCCAGTAGCACGTAGCGCCGCCCCAGCTCCTTGAGGGCCCGGTCGAAGGACTCTATCTCCTCGGCCATGGCCTCCGTCTCCGCCCGGTCGAAGGTAGCGGGGTCGACCCAGACGACGTCCCTGATGGTGTCGTCGCGGCCGTTACCCATGCTGCGCTCCGAGCGCACCAGGCAGCGCTCGCGTTCGACCCCGTCGATATCCACCTCCAGCCGGTCGGCCCGCTGGAAGAGCGGCTTGATCTGCAGCACGTAGAAGACCGGCTTACCGCCGGGCTCGTCCTCGCTTACGGCGTACTCTATCTCCACCGGTATGCCCATGCTACGCGAGCCCACGTCGAGCACCACGTTGACGACCGACGCCAGGGGAAAGGCCTCGTACTTGAGGACGGGCGCGAAGTCTACGACGCGAGGCCCCTTGGACGCCACGCCCGGCTCGAGCCTATCGTCTGCGGCGCTCCAGGTACTGGCGACGAGGGCGAAGCCCGGGTCGGCCTCGGCCTCGGCGATGTCGAGGCGGGCGAGCGTCGCCTCCTCCCCCTGGGATAGGTCGAAGCTCGGGCGCTCCATGTCCAGGGCGTAGAACCAGCGCTGCGTGCCGCCCGAGCCCCTGCCGGGGGCCACGACGTCGAGCTTGGGATAGCCGGGGCAGAAGCGATGGGCCTCGCCGCCCTCGACAACGTAGGCGCCGAGCCCGAGGGCTGCCAGGCAGAGCCCGTCCTCGGGCTTCAGGTAGGAGACCGGATAGTAGTTGTACGACTGGGCCGTACCGGCGGCCAGGGGATAGTACCAGCGCCCCCGGCGGCGCCCTACCAGCTCCTGGACGACGACGGCCATGCGCTCCTCGTCTATCTTGTACGAGGCCGCCTCGAAGTAAGCCCGCGACGACTCCGAGTAGAGGCTCGCGTAGATGAGGCGCACGGCGTCGCAGAGCTGGGCCAGGCGCGCATCGAGCGAGGGGTCCGCGTTGGGTATGACGAAGGTGTCGTAGACGCCGGAGAAGGGCACCATGAGCATATCCTCGAAGAGCCCCGAGGAACGCACGGCTAGGGGCTTGTCGGTCGTGTGGAGGAAGGCGCGCAGGCGGGCGACGAGCTCGGGATCGAGGGGCCTGGCCAGGAAGGCCTTGCGTATCTCCGATTCCGGCGCGGCGTACCATGAGAAGCCCCAGAGCCCGTGCTGGTCCATGAAGCGCTCGAACTCATCGATGCCTATGAAGGCCGTGTAGGGCAGCCGGATGTCCATGCCGTTGCGGTCGGCCGGGAAGGCGAGGTTGTCTATGAGGCTCTTGATGAACGCGAGGCCTCGGCCCTTGCCGCCTATTGAGCCGCCGCCCAGCCTATAGAGCCCGCGGTCGCCGGTGGAGGCGCCGACCGCGGGGATGACGCCCTTGGCCTTGCCGCGCCGTAGGTCGTCGAGGGCCCGGCATATGAAATCGCGTAGCTCGTAGGGCCCGGAGAAGTCGTCGGGCATGTAGTTGCGTATGATGCGAGCGAAGCGTACCTCGCCCCTGGCCATGAGCCAGGCGGAGAAGTGGTTGCGGTTGGCGTGGTAGAGGAGGCTCTCCGGCGGCAGCACGCGCATGCGCTCCTCGAACTCGGCCATGTTGCGCGCCCGCCCGAGCTCGTCCCCCTCGGGGTTTCGGAAGACGAAGGGCCCGAAGCCGAGCTGGGACTGGAAGAAGTATGCCAGCTCGCGCGCGAGGGAATTGGAGTTCTTGTCCGCGAAGGAGGCCCCGAGGGCGTAGGCCTTCTCGCGGTTATCGGGCTCGCTCGACTGGATGAGCACGGGCAGGTCGGGCTTGCGCTCCTTGGCCATGGTGAGGAAGCGGAACCCGGCCTCGGGATCCTCGCGGCCGTCCTTGCGGTAGCGCACGTCGGATATGACCGTCAGGAGGTAGGGCTCGTAGCGGTCGTACAGGGCCTTGGCCTCCTCGTAGCTCGTCGCGAGCAGCACCTTGGGCCGGCCACGCATGCGGAGTATCTTGTAGGTCTCCACCGAGCGCTCCTCCTCCACGAGGAGCTGCGTCTGCTTCATGACGACCGAGTAGAGAAGCGGAAGGTAGCGGGAGTAGTAGCGGACCGAGTCTTCTATGAGGAGGATGACGCGGACCATGCCGACGCGCGTATCGTTGTCGACGTTGTGGAGGTCCTCCACGTACTTGATCATGCCGACGAAGAGCTTGGAGTAGCCGTTCCAGACGAAGACGCGATCTATGGCGTCGGTGCACTCGTGGCGCCCCGCGTCGAGGCCGGCGAGGCTCG
>CAZNNA010000316.1:0-4083 GCA_964573825.1 uncultured Treponemataceae bacterium | reverse complement strand
GGAGGGTCGCCGCGATGGCGACGCCCCGGCAGAGGAGGGCCGCGCCTCCCTTGGCCAGCGCCGCTACGGGACTGCCGAGCGGGCAGGCCAGGGGCTCGCCGAGCGCGAACCGCGCGTAGAGGCCGCCGGGCAGGGGCCAGAGCTCGGCGTCGCGCCGGGCCGTGCCGACGGCCAGCTCGACCCTGATGCCGCCGCGCACGCGGGAGCGGCCCTTGCCGTCGACGCGGAAACGCTCGCCCGAGCCCGGCAGGGGTAGGAGTCGTACCAGTAAATCGTCCCCGGAGAGTATCGCGCCGCCGGGCGCGGCCAGGAGCTCTCCTCGCGTAGGTGCATCCTTGAGGCCGGCGAGGGAGAAGGCGACGCGGCTACCCGGCTCGGCCCGCTCCCGGGCCCGGCCGTAGCAGTGCAGGCCGCGAACGCGGACGCGCTCGCCGCGCGGCAGGAGGCTGAGCTCGTCCCCGACCGCCACGGCTCCGCCGGTCAGCGTACCGGCGGCCACGATCCCGCCGCCGCGCGGGCTGAAGACCCGGTCGACGAAGAGGGCCGCCGCGGCCCCGTTCGAGGCGCGAGCCGGCCTCTCGTCCAGGGCCCTCCCGATGGCCGCCTTGAGCTCGGCCACGCCGTCTCCGGTCAGGTTGGATACGGCCATCGACTCGGGCCTCCGGCCGAAGAGCGCGGCGGCGCGTTCCTCGGCGTCGGCGCGGACGAGGTCTACCCGCCCCGGCGGGACCGCGTCGGCCTTGGTCACCGCTACGACCACGGCGGGCGCGGCCAGGGCGGCGGCTATGGAGGCGTGGAGCTCGGTCTGCGGCATCCAGCCGTCGTCGGCGGCCACGACGAGGATGACGAGGTCGAGGCCCCAGGCGCCCGCGACCATGTTACGGAGGTATCGCTCGTGGCCGGGCACGTCGACGACGCCGATCGTGCCCCGGGGACCGTCGTCGTACCAGGCGAAGCCCAGGTCCGTGGTCATGCCGCGGGCCTTCTCCTCGGGCAGGCGGTCCGCGTCCATGCCCGTGAGCGATCGTATCAGCGCCGTCTTGCCATGGTCGACGTGGCCGGCGGTGCCGACGACCCTCACGGCCGCCCGTCGCCTTGCGCTGTCGCCTCGCCTTGCGCGGTCGCCTCGCCGCCCGCGGCCTGGGCGGCCAGGCGCTCGGCCCGGGCGCGGAGCGAGGCGCTCGTCTCCAGTCCCAGGGCTATGGCGTCGGCTATGCGCTGCGGGTCCTCGCCCGCCAGGGTAGCCATGTCGATGACCACGGCGCCCTCGCGGGCCATGGCGACGAGCGGGTCGGGGCCGCGCCGCAGGGCGGACTGCAGGGCCTGGGCCGTGGAGGACGGCTCGATGCGCAGCCCCACCGAGGCGAAGACCTCGTCGGGACCCGAGCCGCCGCCCGAGGCCGCCAGGGTATCGACGAGCGTCGCGCAGCCCTTGGGCAGGCGCGACTTGACCTTGCGCGCGAAGCGCTTGAGCTCGTCGACCGGGTAGGAGAGGGCGGCGTAGGCCGCCGAGGGCTCGCCGTTCAGGCGCTCCGCGAGGACGCGCTCGAGGAGCGAGTAGACCGTCTTGCCGGGGCGGAAGGCCCGGTAGAGGGGATGGGACGCCAGGCGCGCCACGAAGACCGCCTTACCCGCCACGATGCCCGCCTGGGGGCCGCCGAGCAGCTTGTCGGCGGAGAAGCAGACGAGGTCGCAGCCGGCCGCCAGGTAGGAGCGCGCCGTGGACTCGCCGGGCATGCGCTCCACGCTGCAGCCCGAGCCCTGGTCCACGATGACCGGGAGCCCGCCCATCGCGTCGACGATGTCCACGACGCTCGGCTTGCTCGCGAAGCCGCGTATGGCGAAGTTGGCCGTGTGTACGACGAGGGCGCAGGCGGTCTCAGGTCCCACGGCGGCGCGGTAGTCGTCCTGCGTCACCACGTTGGTCGTCCCGACTTCCTTGAAGCGCGCGCCGGCCAGCTCGAGAATCTCCGGTACGCGGAAGCCGCCGCCGATCTGCACCTGCTCGCCGCGCGCCACGATGGTCTCCCGGTCCTTGGACAGGGCGGTCAGGGCCAGGAGGACGCCCGCGGCGTTGTTATTGACGATTATGGCGGCCTCGGCGCCGGCCAGCTCGGCGGCGAGCTCGGCGCAGAGCCCCCCGCGGGCGCCGCGCCTGCCCTCGGCCAGGTCGTACTCCACCGAGGCGTAGCCCACGTTGGCCGCGCGGGCGGCCTCCCAGGCCGTGGCCGACAAGGGCGAGCGGCCCAGGTTGGTATTCAAGGCAATGCCCGTGCCGTTCATGACGGGCCGCACGCGGCGCATGTCCAGCGCCTCCAGGGCGGCCAGCGCGGCGGCTCGGCAGGAGCGCTCGGAAGGATAGTACGAAGGATCGGAGACCGCGCGCCTCCGCTCGCTCGCCAGCGCGGCCGTCACGGCCTTGAGCGCCAGGGGCCTCGAGACGAGGGAGACGTAGGCCTCCACCTCGGGATCCGACATGAGGCGCTCGACCTGGGGAATGCCCGAGAAGCGTTCGTTCGTAGCCATATCGGAAGAGGCGGGAATCGAACCCACCGCCGCGCTAGGCGCGGCCGACGGTTTTGAAGACCGCGGGAGCCACCAGACCCCATCAGCTTCCAGTCCATTGACCTATTTCCATACTAGGTGAGGCGCGCCGCGCTGTCAACGTACCGCGCGGATCGAAGGGCGGCGAGCCGGCGCAGGAGCGACGTTTCGCGCTTGCGGCCGGCCGTCGCCCCTGCTATGCTGTCAGGCGCTCGAAACGACCGGCGGCCCGCGCGCCCCGGGGAAAGGAGGGAAGATGGACAGGGAAACGATCAGGCTCACGTCGCTGTGCTCCGCGGCCGGGTGAGCGGCCAAGATGGGCCCCGAGGCCCTGGCGCAGGTCCTGCGTCCCTTACACGGCCTTGTTCCTGAAGCGCGCGCCTCTTCCCTCCTCGCCGGGCTCGAGGTGGGCGACGACGCCGCGGTCTATCGCCTGGACGGCGAGCGCTGCCTCATTTTCACGGCGGATTTCTTTACGCCCGTGGTCGACGATCCCTACGACTACGGCGCCATAGCGGCGGCCAACGCGCTGTCCGACGTCTACGCGACGGGCGGGGAGCCAGCGCTGGCCCTGAACCTAGCGGCCTTTCCCCCGGACCTGCCGGCGGAGGCCGTTGCCGAGATAGTACGCGGCGGCGCCGAGAAGGCCGCCGAGGCCGGCTGCGCCGTGGTGGGCGGCCACACGATCATGGACCCTGAGCCCAAGTACGGCATGGCCGTCATAGGCTTCGCCCGGCCCGATAGGGTGCTCCTAAAGGCGGGCGCGTGCCCCGGCGACGCGCTCGTGCTGACCAAGGCCCTGGGTACGGGCGCCGTGACCACGGCCGCCAAGAACGAGGCCTGCCCGGCCGACGTCCTGGCGGCGGCGGTAACGTCGATGAAGCGGCTCAACCGCGACGCCCTGAGGGCGGTCGCCGCCCATGGCGCCCGGGCCTGCACGGACGTCACGGGCTTCTCCTTGCCTGGGCACGCGCTCGAGCTGGCCGGCAAGGGCGGGGTGGGGCTCCGCCTCTACGCGCGCGCGCTCCGCTACCTGCCGGGCGCCGCTTCCCTGGCCTCCGCCGGGCACCTGCCGGGCGGGGCCGTGCGCAACCGTCGCTTCTACGCGGCGAGCGTCTTGTTTGAGCCGGGACTGGACGAGGCCTTCCGCGGCCTCTTCTTCGTCCCCGAGACCTCGGGCGGCCTCCTGGCCGCCGTTCCGGGCGAGGAGGCCGAGGCCTGCCTCGCCGACCTGCGGGCGACCGGCCACGAGGCGGTCATCGCGGGCGTGGTGACCGAACGGGAGGACGGGCCGGCCCTACGCGTCGTCGACGCGGCCGGCTAGCCCGGGGCTATCGCTTCCTTAAAGGACGCGGCGCCCCGGGTCGTCCGACCCGTCCCGGCCGCCGTATCGCGTAAGGAGGCAACTCCGTTGAAGAAGCTCCTCTCGTTCCCGGCCAGTCGGCCGGGCATCAGCCTGACCGGCGCCGTCATCGGCGCCCTAGCGGCGCTCCTGGTGCGACTCGGTAACCCGGCCAACATGGGCATCTGCGTGGCCTG
>CAZNNA010000315.1:0-4104 GCA_964573825.1 uncultured Treponemataceae bacterium | reverse complement strand
GATTAAGAGTCTGCTGCTCTACCAGCTGAGCTAACGGCCCTGGTACGAAAACAAAGTCACTGCGTCCGGAGGGAGTCGAACCCCCGACCTACGGATTCGAAGTCCGTCGCTCTATCCAGCTGAGCTACGAACGCCCGTCGCCGATCGGCCCCAAGCACCTATCGGACGAGCTAGGGTGGATGACGGGGTTCGAACCCGCGACAACCAGATCCACATTCTGGGACTCTACCGCTGAGCTACATCCACCGTGCGCTTGGCGAGACGTACAATGCCAAAAGCCAAAAAAAATGTCAAGGGGATTTTAAAAAAATGTGCGTAGCGCATTATTTTTAACTCAGCCAGACCCGCAGGGGACTTTGGGTCCCGCAGGCCGCGCAACGGTCTCCCTTGAGCCCCGATGCGTCCACCGCGTAGCCGCGGCGCGTGACGAGGGCGGCCCCGCAGGCCGCGCAGGCGGTGACGGATCGCTCGCCTACCAGGTTACCGGGATACACGTAGCGCAGCCGCCCGGCGGCTAAGGCGGACAGGCGCCTCACCGTCGCGGAGGGCGTCGCCGGAAGGGTATAGCGGTACATGGGCCGATAGGCCGACACGTGGAGCGGTATGTCCGGGGATAGGTCGGCGAGGAAGGAGGCTATCCCCTCGATCTGCCTCGGATCGTCGTTCCTGCCCGGTATGACGAGGGTGGTGGCCTCGACGTGGACGCCGTAGGAGACGGCCGTCTCCACGAAGCGCATGACCGCCCCCAGGTCGCCGCCGAGCTCGTCGCGGTAGAAGGCCTCGTCCCAGCACTTGATGTCCACGTTGACCGCGTCGCAGGCGGACAGGAGGGCCGCCGCCGCGTCGGGGCCCGCGCAGCCGTTGGTAACGAGCACACTAGCGAGTCCCGCGTCCCGCGCCGCGCGCATGGCCGCCTCGACGAACTCGGCGTGCACGATGGGCTCGGAGTAGGTATGGGCTATGGAGAGGCAGCGTGCGGCCCGGGCCGAGGCGACGAGTAGCTCGGGCGTGACGCGCTCGAGCGGAGCGTCGGTCGACTGCGATATGCGATAGTTCTGGCAGAAGGGACAGCGAAGGTTACAGCCGACGTAGCCCACCGAGTACGAAAGGCTTCCCGGCAGGAAATGATAGAGCGGCTTCTTCTCGATTGGATCGACGGCCAGGGCGCTGGCCATGCCGTTGAAGGGCACGGCCGGCCCCGCGCGATCGCCGGCGCCTCCGTCGTTGCGCCTGACCCGGCAGGCGCCTGTCGCGCCGGGAACCAGGCGGCAGCGGCGGTGGCAGAGCGAGCAGAGGAAGGCGCCGCCCTCCCCCGCCTCGAAGTACCGGGCCTTCCCGGCGTCCGTCGGGCCGCGGCCGCCTCGGTCGGCCCGCTCGGTACTCCCGGTACTCCCGGCTATCCCGCCCACGCGAGCCGCCCTAGCCGCGATGGCGGCCGAGCACCCGCTCCTTGACCGCGTGCGACTCGTTCATGAAGCGAAGCGGCGCGTCGACCTCGAAGGGTTCGTAGCGTATGCCGACCGCGCCTCGCCGTATCCAAAGCCTGACTATGCGGTAGCTCTCTCCGGCCTCGGTCACGGGGCTCGGCAGGTCCTGGGCGCCGACTATATCGGCGACCTTGAATTCGTATATGGCGGACTCGCCGCCGGGCTGCTCCGAGAGGAGCACTATCTTAGCGTCGTCGTAGGGGTGCTTGCGGGGCGAGCCCGTGAAGGCGAGGGCGTCCTGGGGAGCCTCGCTCTTATAGGCTTGGAGCTCGTAGAACGAGCCGGATAGGTACTCGCGTACGCTCATGAGGCCTCCTTCCGCGACGATCTATCGTCGAGGTAGAGTATAAGCGTAAGCGCGGCCAGAATACAGGCTAAAAGCGCCGCGAACCAGTCGCCGTAGCGCAGGTACGGCGTCTCCTCGCCGACGTAGACCGGCACGTCGATGCGGCGGGCCTCCGAAACGAAGAGCGGCAGGAGCTCCGCGAGCGAGCCGTCCGGCAGGACCAGCCCGGAGACGCCGCCGTTGGTCGAGCGCACGAGCGTCCGCCTGAGCTCCACGGCCCTGAAGCGAGCGGCCACGAAGTGCTGTATCTCGGCGGAGTCGGTCTTGGACCAGGAGTCGTTAGTCAGGTTGACGAGTATCTCGGCCCCGTCGAGGACGAAGCGACGGCATAGGTAGGCGAAGGCGTCCTCGAAGCATATGGGCCCGGCGAAGCGCACCGCGCCGGCCCCCTTGGTGGGCAGCTCGAAGACGACGCGCTCCGAGCCCATGACCCAGCCGGAGTCCAGGCCGACGACCTCCTGGATGAAGCGCCGCACGGGATCGTACTCCCAGAAGGGTATCGCCTCGGCGAAGGGTACGGGGTGCATCTTGGCGTAGCTGCCGACCTGGTTAGCCTCCGGGTCTATGAGTATGACCGAGTTGGTGGCCTGGAAGGTCTCGTAGTCCAGTATCTCGGGCGCCCCGGTGAAGAGATAGGCGCCGCTGTCCCGGATCAGGTCGGCCAGGGGATAGTCGAAGGGCGTCTTCTCGTAGAAGCGCTCGAAGCGCTTCCAAGGGCGACGGAGCGTCGTCTCGCTGAAGAGTATGACGTCGGGCCCGGTCTCCGAGTCCGCCATGGCCTTACGCGCCAGGCCGATGGAAACGCTCAGGTTCTGGGACTCCGAGCCGCTCCAGGAATCCACGTTCTGCTGCACGAGCACGGCGTCCACGTAGCCGCGCGGCTCGCGGGGCCGGTCCTTGGCCACGGAGCCGTAGGCCAGGATTCCTAGCATGAGTACGGTAGCGGTGACGAGGTAGCCGAGGGCCAGGAGCGGCCAGGGCGCCTCGCTCGACCTGCCGGGCAGGACATAGCGAGCGAACCCGCGAGGCGCGCGCTCGCGATCCCCGCCGAGGCCGAAGGCCGCCCGCTCCGCCGCCCCGCGCGACAGCTCCGCGCCGCCGAGCCCCCCGGCGGGCGGCGTCAGGAACTCCCCGAGGGCGGCCGATACGGAGGCCAGGGCGAAGGAGAGGCCGTAGACGCCCGTGGACTCCGCGAGCTGTATGAAGGCCTCCACGGTATTCCAGGAATACGCCACGAGCCCCCACGGGTAGCCCAGGAAGCCCGAGGACTTACCCCACTCGAAGACTACCCAGGCCATGGCGAAGACGAAGGGACGCGCCCGCCCTCCCCGCTTAAGGGCGCCGCGCAGGTAGAGCCCTAGGAAGCCGTAGACCGCCATATAGGCGATTATGGTCGTGCCGAGGGTCCAGAACCTGAAGTCCTTGAAGAACCACAGCCAGTAGCTCGACAGCCCGTGGGCCAGGCCGCCGAAGACGGCGCCGGCCAGGAAGGCTTCCCGGTAGCTCCTCGTCGCGTCCAACGCCACGTAGAGCGGCGCGAGGGCGACGAGCCCCAGGGCCGGGTTGCCCCAGGAGAAGAGCTCGTTGGGTAGGGCCAGGGCGAGGAGAACGCTCGAGAGGGCTCCGAGGCCCAGGATCTTTGCTATCCGCATGCGCGCATGATACACGCAAGCCGAGGATGCACGCTACGCCTTGACGGCCACGGCGACGGCGCTTTATGGTTTCCTCATGGTCAAGGCAGTCTTCCCCGGTTCGTTCGATCCGCCCACCTACGGGCATCTCAATGTAATCGAACGGGCGCGCTCCATATTCGAGCGCGTCCTCGTCGTCGTGGCGGTCAATAGCGAGAAACGCTATCTCTTCGATGCCGACGAGCGAGTCGCGTTCATGAGGGAGCTCGTCGCGCCCTGGCCCAACGTCGAGGTCCACGTCTGCGACACGCTCGTGGTGCAATTCGCCCGCCAGCACGACTGCCGAGTCCTCCTGCGCGGCGTGAGGAGCGTACAGGACTTCTCGTACGAGTTCGAGCTGTCCATCCTCAACAAGGGCGTCGGCCCGGAGATAGAGACCTTCTTCATGCCTACCGACCAACGCTACTTCGTGCTTCGCTCGAGCGCGATTAAGGAGCTCGCCTCCTTCGGCGGCGACGTCAGCGCCATGGTACCGCCCGCGGTGGCCAAGGCCCTCGAGCGCTTCACCAGCAAGGCCGCCAAGGCTTAGCCGGCCAAGCCAGCTTCCCGCGACGCGGGGGGGTATCCCCGTCGTCGCCTT
>CAZNNA010000314.1:0-4114 GCA_964573825.1 uncultured Treponemataceae bacterium | reverse complement strand
CATGAGGCGGGCGTTCACCTCGACGCCGGAGTTGGGGGCGCCGACGCCGACGCGCTTGCCCTTGAGGTCGTAGAAGCTCCTTATGCCGCTGGCCTCGGTGGTCACGAGCTGCACGTAGTTGGGATAGAGGCTCATGAGGCCGCGGAGGTCCTTCTTGGCCTCCTGGCCCTCGAAGGCGCCGAAGGCGTTGTAGGCCTGGAGCACGGCGTCGGACATGACGATGGCGATCTCGGCCTTCTTGTTGAGGATGAGGTTGATGTTCTCGACGGAGGCGCCGGTCGACTGCACGGACGAGCGGAAGCCGATGTCGTTGGCTATAACGGTGCCGAAGCCGCCGCCTATCGGGTAGTAGAGGCCGCTCGTGGGGCCGGACGCGACGGTGATGAACACCGAGCTCTTATCGAGGGCGGCGGGCTTGGGAGCCTCGTCCTTCTTGGCGCAGGACGACAGGGCCAGCAGGGCGGCCAGGGCCGCGAGGGCGATAGGGCGGGAAACCTTCATAGGGATACCTCCGTGAGAAAAGTGATGCGTATCCGATTTAGCAATAACCATGCCAGGAATGCCAGTTTCTTGACCATCGCATCCTCGTGGCGAAGCCTACGGTTCTAGCGCGCCATCGCACCGTATCGACAGCAACGAACAGGGCGTTTCGCATACTATTGCAGCAAATCGCTGCAGATGCGACGGCTATCCCGGTACGCCTCCGGCGAGCGCTACGCCCGGGGAATGAAGCCCGTCATCGCTATCGCTCCTCTGGCAGGCGCCTATAGGCAATAGTTGCCGCTCTCGGCAATATTTGCCGCTCTCGGCCATACTCACCGCTTGCGGCGGCAACTCCCGGCTAGACTGCCGGCCTACGAGATATCGTACTCGCGCAGCTTGTTCCGCAGGCCGCGCTCGCTGATGCCGAGGCCCTCGGCCGTCTCACGGCGCCGGCCGCCGTGCCGAGCCAAGGCCGCCCTGATGGCCAGGGCCTCCAGCTCGGAGAGGCGCCTGGAACCGAGGAAGGCCTCCAGGGCCTCGTCCGTCGGCTCGGGACAGGCCGTAACGCCGCCCCCGAGCTCGGGCGGCAGGTCGGCCGCGCCTATGGCCGGGCCGTCCGCCATGAGGACGCCGTGCTCTATGGCGTTGGCCAGCTCCCGCACGTTGCCGGGGAAATCGTAGTCGAGGAGGCGCCTGGCGGCCTCGCTCGACAGGCCCCGGACGTCCTTACCCATGTCCTTGGCGAAACCGGCTATGAAATGGCTAGCCAGGAGCGGTATATCCTCGCGGCGCTCGCGGAGCGGAGGCACGTATATCTCGACGACCTTGAGCCTGAAGAAGAGGTCTCGCCTGAAGCCTCCCGACTCGACCAGGGCCGCGAGGTCGGCGTTGGTCGCGGCTATGACGCGGGCGTTCACCTTGACCGGCCGGTTGGACCCCAGGGGCGTCACCTCGCGCTGCTGGAGGGCCTGGAGCAGCTTGACCTGCAGGGCCAGCGGCATGTCGCCTACCTCGTCGAGGAGGAGCGTTCCGGAACCGGCGTAGGCGAAGCGGCCCTCGCGGGCCTCCGTGGCTCCGGTGAAGGCGCCGCGCGCGTAGCCGAAGAGCTCGCCCTCGAGCAGGGCCTCCGGGATGGCCCCGCAGTTGATCTCGACGAAGGGTTCGGCCTTGCGCCGCCCGCTATAGTGGAGGGCCCGCGATACGAGCTCCTTGCCGGTGCCGCTCTCCCCGCGTACGACCACCGAGGTGTCTACGTCCTTGAGGCGCTCAATGAGCTCGAAGACGCGGCGCATGGCGGCGCTCTTACCTATGATGCCGCCGTAGCCGTAGCGTGCCTCGAGCTCGCTCGATAGCCTGGCCACGCGGCGCGTCAGGCTGCCGTACTCGAGGGCCTGGCCGATCTGCGCCTCGAGCTCGTCCATGTTGAGCGGCTTCTCCAGGTAGCCGAAGGCGCCCCGCCTCATGGCCTCCACCGACGACTCGATGGTCCCGTAGGCGCTCATCATCACGACGACCGGCGGCTCCGGTAGCCGCCTGAGCGCCGACAGGGCCTCGAGGCCGTCGTCCTTGCCCAGGCGCAGGTCCAGGAGGACGAGGTCGACGCCGGCGGTCGCAGCGCTCAGGCCCGAGGCGGCGTCGAGCGCCATCGTCACCGCGTGGCGATCCTCGAGGGCGAAGCGGAGCGAAGAGCAGATGGCGGCCTCGTCGTCGATAATAAGGATACTAGCCATCGCTACGCCCTCCGAGCGGCAGGTAGATACGAACGGTCGCGCCCCGGCCGGGCTCGCTCTCCAGCTCCAGGCGCCCGCCGTTTTCCTCTATATACTGCTTAGACAGCGGAAGGCCAAGGCCGACGCCGCCGGGCTTGGTGGTATAGAAGGGCTCGAAGGCCCTGGCCGCGGCCTCGGGGGAGAGGCCCCTTCCCCTGTCCCGGAACTCGACGACGGCCTCGACGGACTCGGCCCGCGCCACGAGGAGCAGGTCGGGCTCCGGATCGCCCTCCATCGGCCTGTAGCCCTCCATCGGCCTGTCGCTCTCCATCGCCCGGACGCCCCCTAGCGCCCGGCGTTCCTCCACGGAGTCAGCCGCGTTCAGGATGAAGTTCATGGCGCACTGCCTGAGCTGATCCGGATCGGCCGACACGAGGAGCCCGTCCTGTACCCGGGAGGCGGTAGTCATGCCTCGCTTGGCCAGCGACGGGGCGGCGAGGGCTAGGCAGGAACAAGCGAGAGCCCCGAGGTCTACCGCCTGCCTCATGGGCGTCCTAGGCCTGGAGAAGTCTATGAGGTCGCGGACGAGCTTATCCATACGCTCCACCTCGCGGGGCACGTAGGCGCCCATCTCGGAGAGGAAGCGGGGGTCGGCCATCTTGCGGGGCAGGAGCTCGACGAAGGTCTTGATGGACGTGAGGGGATTGCGTATCTCGTGGGCCACGCCCGCCACGATGCGGCCGAGGGCCTCGTCCTTCTCCCGCTCGGCCAGGCGGGCGAGCATGGCCTTCTCGGCCGTATGGTCCTCGAAGGAAAGGATGAGCCCCCGTATGGCACCCTCGTGATCCAGCAAGGGATAGATGCCGCTACGGATGAAGAGCCTGCTTCCACCGGGTCTCCGCCACTCGACGCTCTCGAAGGGGAAGGACTCGCCGTCGAGAGCCCGGCGGAAACGCTCGGGCGGCAGGAAGGCGGCCAGGAAGGGATAGTCCCCGTAGGGTCGCCCCACGGGATCGGGCTCGAGCCCGGCTATCTCCCTCGCCCGGGCGTTACGCATGGTCACGAGGCCGGAGGCGTCGCAGGTGACGAGCCCCCGCGGGCTCGACTCGAGTACCTGCGCCACGAATTCCTTCTTATCCTCCGCCTCGCCGTACAGGCGCTTAAGCTCCTCGTTGGCGCTCCGTAGCTCGGCGGTACCCGCGCGGACCCGGCGGGCGAGGAGGCGGTTCCACCACAGCGAGGCGCCACCCCCTACGATGATCACCCCCAGGGAGACGGCGAAGGCCGCGAGCGCGTTACGCAGGCGGCGCAGCGCGCCTCGTTCCGAGTCTCCGAACCAACGCTCCCGCGCGGCGCTATAGGCCCCGGACTCCTTTATGGCCCCTATACCCTGGTTGAGCACGTAGAGCAGGTACTGGTCGGTCGGCCGTATGCCTATGCCGTATTCCACCGGCAGCCAGTAGGTCGAGGCGGTCTTGAAGCGCCTAGCGTCCGGCCTCGAGGCCAGGAGGTAGTCGGCCACCGCCCGGTCCTCGAGGAAGGCGTCTGCCCGGCCTAGGGCAAGGAGCTCGAGCGCCTCGTCCGGGCGTTCCGTCTCGTTGAAGCGTACCGCGCGTATGCCCTTCAGGAAGTCGTAGGCGGGGGAGCCGCTCGTCAGGGCCAGGACGCCGTCGGCGAGGCGAGCGACGCCGTCGGCGTAGCGCTCGTCGTCGGCCCAGGATACCACCGATACGGCGGAGGCGAAGAGGGGTTCGGTCATGGCCAGGGTAGCCGGCGCCGCGGAGGACAGGGCAGAGTACGGCGCCCCGAGTATAGCGTCGACGGCCCCCGACGACAGGGCGGCGAGCGATGCCTCCCGCGCCATCGGGAGGAGGGCCACGGCCATGCCGTTCGCCTCGCCTATGGCCAGCATGGCGTCGACC
>CAZNNA010000313.1:0-4120 GCA_964573825.1 uncultured Treponemataceae bacterium | reverse complement strand
GACTATGACGAGGAGGTCCATGATGAGGCCGGGGTTGATGCCGGTGCCCAGGATGGATACGCCGTTGGCCTTGGCCACGCGGTCGAGCTCGGCGGCCAGGTCGGGGTTCTTGGCGGCGGGGAAGGACATCTCCTCGGCCGTCGATATGACGTTCAGGTGCCTCTCGAGGCAGAACTTGAGCCTGGGGAAGGCGTCCTTGGTAAAGGAGTCGGTGGCGCAGAGGGCTATGTCGGCGCAGCGGTCGGTGATGACCTCCTCGGCCTTGCCCTTGATGACGACGGGGGCCCTGCCCGAGCGGTCGACGCCGAGGACCTCGTACATGTCCTTGCCGACGCGGTCGGGGTGCATGTCGCAGACGCCGACGATCTCTATGCCCTTCTTCTTGAGTATCATGCGGGCCATGCCCGAGCCCATGGCGCCGAAGCCCCAGATGACTACCTTTACGTTGTCCATGCTCATCCTCCTCTTTGCGGGCTCGTCGCCCGAAGAGTCTAGGTAGCAATAAGCATGCCAATGAATAATTATGCTAAAGGCGCGGCATTTGCTCGGCGGGGGCGGTTACGCGATGTATACGGGGCCGGTCCCCGTGCATAATCCATTGCGCCGTCAAGCGCCTTGGCGCAAAAAATCTTGCTATTATGCAAGAATTTTTGCCTTACGGCAATATTTCTAGCCTGAATCGTTTCATCTTGTACTGGAGGCGCTGCCGGGATATGCCGGCCATCCGGGCGGCCGCGGAGACGTTGCCGCGGGCCCGCGCCAGCAGCTCGCGGAGCACGGCCTTCTCGGTCTCCTCGAGGTAGCCCTCCAGGTCGCCCGCGAAGGCCGGCCTGCCGGCTGTCGCATCCCGGGACTCCGGGGAATCCACGGCCGGCCGAGCGCTCAGGAGGTCTACGTGCGGCGGCAGGTGCTCCACGCCCAGTACGTGCTCGTCGCTCACCATGGCCATGGCGCTCTCTACCACGTTCTGGAGCTCGCGGACGTTGCCTATCCAGGAGTAGCGCCGGAACAGCTCGTCGAGCTCGCGCGACAGCATCCAGACGTCCTTGCCCATGCGCTCGTTGAAGCGTCGGATGAAGTGCTCGGCGAGCAGGGGTATGTCGTCGGGCCGGTCGCGGAGCGGGGGTACGGTCACGTTGATGACGTTGAGGCGGTAGTAGAGGTCCTTGCGGAAGCCGCCCGAGCGCATGAGCGGTCCCAGGGGCTCGTTGGTCGCCGCTATGATGCGCGCGTCGACGAGGATGTCGCGGAGCCCCCCGAGGCGCCGCACCGACGACTCCTGCAGGGCGCGCAGTATCTTGGCCTGGAGCGCCAGGCTCAACGAGTTGATCTCGTCCAGGAAGAGCGTACCGCCCGAGGCCTGCTCGAAGAGTCCGGGCCTATCCTCCGCGCCGGTGTAGCTGCCCTTGACCGTGCCGAAGAGTATGCCCTCGAGGAGGGTGTCGGGCATGGCGGCGCAGTTGACGGCGATGAAGGGCCGCACGCGCCTGGGGCACTCCGCGTGGATGCCCTGGGCGAAGAGTTCCTTGCCGGTGCCGGTCTCGCCCTCGATGAGGACGCTCGAGTCGGTCTTGGCCGCCTTCTTGGCTATGCCTATGGCCGCTAGGTAGGCCGGGTGCCGGCCTATGAGCTCGGCGAAGGTATAGCGCCTCGGGCCCCGTTCCTTGGCGCCTCGGGGCGGCTCGCCCTCGGGCGCCATGAGGCGCTGCTGCAGGTCGACGATGCGCTCCGATAGCTGGCGTACCTCGGTGTAGTTCTTGGATATCTCCACGGCGCCCACGATCCGCCTACCGCTGAAGAGCGGGAAGGTCGTGTTGACCGTCGATATGCGCTTCTTCTTCAGGTTGAGGTAGGACTGGCGGCGCTGGTCTATCGTGCGGCCGGTCTCCAGGGCCGACAGGAGGGTGCTCTCCGCGGGCGAGAGCCCCGGGAACACCTCGAGGAGGTGCTTGCCGAGTACCTCCTCGGCCGACAGTCCCTCGATGTGCTCCATGGCCTTGTTGTAGAGGACGCTCCGTCCCTCCGCGTCGACTATATGGACGCCTTCCTCGATGGCCTGCAAGATATTTTGCATGGCGAGCGAGACCAGGCGCCTATCCATGGCTACCTCTTGGGCTCGAAGTGGGAGAACTCCATGCTGAAGCTCGCCCGGCCCTGGCTGACGGAGCGGAGGCTCGTCGAGAAGCCGAACATGACGGCCAGCGGCGCCTGCGCGTGGACCACCTCTATGGCGGCGCGGGAATCCGAGCCGTGGATGAGGCCGCCGCGCTGGGATAGGAGGCTCATCACGTCCCCTAGGTAGTCCTTGGGCGTCATGATGTCCACCTTCATCACCGGCTCCAGCTGTACGGGGCCCGCCTTGCGGCAGGCCTCGTCGAAGGCCATGGAGGCGCAGGCCTCGTAGGCGAAGGGCGTGGCCGCGAGCTCGTCGTAGTCTATGGCGACGAGGCGGACGCCTATGTCGACGCAGGGATAGCCGAGGACTATGCCGCTCCCGAAGGCGTTGGTGACGGCGCGCTCGACTGCCTCGAAGATCTCGTCGGGGACCTGCGGGGCGCGGAGGGCCTTCTCGTAGCGGTTGCCCGCCCCGCGCTCGAGGGGCTCGACCTCCAGGGTCAGCCCGGCCTGGATGTCCTTGCCCGCCATGACGCGCGCGTAGCTCTCGGCGTGGGAGACCTTCCTGGTGACGGACTCGCGGTAGGAGACCTGCGGGTTGCCGACCTTGGCGCCGACCTTGAAGTCCTTGAGTATGCGGGTGACGAGCACGTCCAGGTGGAGCTCGCCCATGCCTCGTATCACGAGCTGGCCGGTCTCCTCGTCGTCGCCCGTCTGGAAGGTCGGATCCTCCTTGGAGAGGATCTCCAGGGTCTCCTTGAGCTTGTCGCGGTCGGAGGCCGTCTTGGGCTCTATGGCCACGGTTATGACCGGCTCTGGGAAGTGCATGTGCTCGAGGAGCATGGGCCAGCCCTCGGTGCCCACGGTGTCGCCGGTCTGGGCCGTCTTCATGCCGATGAAGACGGCTATGTCGCCCGCCGACACCTCGTCGATGGGCTCGCTCTTGTTGGCGTGCATGCGGAGTATGCGGGTGACGCGCTCGCGCTTCTTCTTGCCTATGTTGTAGACGACGCCGGCCGTCTTGATGACGCCCGAGTACATGCGCACGTAGCAGAGCGGGCCGGCCTCTCGGTCGTACTGGACCTTGAAGACGAGGCCCAGGGGATTGCCCTCCGCCTTGCAGGGGAGCTCGAAGTGCTCCTCCTTCTTAGGGTTGTAGGCCTGGGCCGGCGGCACGTCGACGGGGGAGGGGAGGTAGTCGACGACGGCGTCGAGGAGGGGCTGGATGCCCAGGTTGCGGCGCGAGGCGCCGCAGAGCACCGGCACGATGCGCCTGGCTATGGTCTGCTCGCGGAGAGCGGCGCGCAGGAGCTCGGCCGGGATGTCCTCGCCGGACAGGTAGCGCTCGGTGATGGCGTCGGAATGGGAGGCCAGCGCGTCGACGAGCCGCTCGCGCCACTCGGCGGCCAGCGCCGCTAGCTCCGCCCTGATAGGCGAGCGCGTTATGTTCTGGCCGCCCTCGTCGGAGTCCCAGGCGAGCTCCTCCATGGACAGGAGGTCTATGGCCCCGGAGAAGCCGCCTTCCTTGCCTATGGGCAGCTGGACGGGCGTCGGGGCGGCTGCGAATTTCTCGCGTATCTCCTCGACCACGGCGAAGAAGTCGGCGCCGAGCCTGTCCATCTTGTTTACGTAGGCCACGCGGGGTACGCGGTAGCGGTCGGCCTGGTGCCAGACCGTCTCGCTCTGGGGCTCCACGCCGCCGACGGCGCAGAACACGGCGACGGCGCCGTCGAGCACGCGCAGGGAGCGCTCCACCTCGATGGTGAAGTCGACGTGGCCGGGGGTGTCGATGATGTTGACCTGGTGCCCCCGCCAGAACGTCGTCGTGGCGGCGCTCTGGATCGTTATGCCTCGCTCCTGCTCCTGCTCCATCCAGTCCATCACGGCCTCGCCGTCGTCGACCTCGCCGAGCTTGTAGGTCTTGCCTGAATAGAAGAGTATGCGCTCGGTGGTCGTCGTCTTGCCGGCGTCGATGTGCGCCATGATGCCGATGTTGCGTGTCGTG
>CAZNNA010000312.1:0-4131 GCA_964573825.1 uncultured Treponemataceae bacterium | reverse complement strand
CGAGGAGCCCTGGTAGCCGCCCGAGGAGCCCTGGTAGCCGCCCGAGGAGCCCTGGTAGCCGCCCGAGGAGCCCTGGTAGCCGCCCGAGGAGCCCTGGTAGCCGCCCGAGGAGCCCTGGTAGCCGCCCGAGGAGCCCTGGGAGCCGCCGGGGCGCTGGCCTTGGTACCCGCCGCCAGAGGGCGCGCGGTAACCGCCGACTCGCCCGACGACGCGCGGGCCGGTTCCGGCCGGCCGCGTGGAATGGAGGCCCGAGGAAGCCGGCCTATCGCCTTGAGCGGCGGGGGGCCTGGCGGCGGGCCTATCGCCGGGGCCGCCGGGAGAACGCGGGGACTCCGAGGGAGGCATCGCCGCGGCGGGCCTCGCCAGGTCAGCCGGCGGAGCCGCGGAGGGTCGCGACTGGTCGCCCTGGGGCTCGGGCGCCTTGCGCTCCGCGGGGGCTCCGTCCTGGTGGTGCGCTACGACGCGAGCCGCGGGCCTGCGCTGAACGGGCGAACCGGCCTGCGCGGACGACGACTGGCCGGCCGGGGGACTCCCGGCGGGAGCGCCACCCGAAGGGGAGCTTCCCGCGGGAACGCCCTGCGGCGTCCCAGCCTGGAGCGCAGGGCCCGAAGGCTTCTTCTTGACCACGACGACCTTGCGCCGCTCGCCCTGGCTAGAGGCGGAGGATCCCTGGTCTAGCGTCTCCTCCGGCCTCGGCTTAGGCTGCTTGATGAGGACGGGCTTGGGTTTATTCTCGTTAGTATCGGACATAGCTCACCTTCAGGATTCCTGATCTTCCGTATCATCGTCCTCGTATTCAAACGAGAGGGCGACGCCGCATGCGGGACAATGGGTCATGTCGGGCGTCACCTCGGCGTGACAATCGGGACACTCGTATACCTCGGCCTCCGGTTCGGCATCCGGTTCGGCCTCGGCCCCTTCCTCGGGAGCCTCGATGGCGGGCTCCTCGTCGTACTCCTCTTCGATGACCTCGACGCTTTCCTCGATGATGGCCCGGATGGACTGGAGGATCTCCGGGGACAGGCCCTCGATGGCGAGGAGATCCTCTTCCGGCTTGCCGAGGAAGTCCTCTATCATCTCGATACCCGCCCCGGCGAGGGCCGCGACGGCGGCCTCGTCGATGCCGGGAAGCTCGTCGATGCGGAGGATCTCCTCCTCGTCCCCGAAGAGACTGAAGGCGGCGCGGCGAGCCTCGCTCGAAAGGTCGAGCTCGCGGAACTGGTCCTCGGTCTTTACGTCTATGCTCCAGTCGCATAAGCGATTGGCAAGGCGTACGTTGAGGCCCTGCTTGCCAATGGCGACCGACAGCTGGCTCTCGTCCACCACCGCGAGGGCGGTATGCCTGGCCTCGTCGATGATGTACACCTCGCGGACGTCGGCGGGCGACAAGGCGTTCTTGATGAAGCGACGCGGATCGACGTCGTACTTGAGCACGTCGATCTTCTCGCCCTCGAGCTCGCGGATGATATTCTGTATGCGGATACCCTTGAGGCCGACGCAGGCGCCCACCGGGTCGACGTCGTCGCGCCGGGAGAAGACGGCTATCTTGGTGCGGTACCCCGGTTCCCGGACTATCTTGAAGACCTCGATGGTCTTATCGTAGACCTCGGGAACCTCGAGCTCGAGTATCTTCTGCACGAACTCGGGATGCGACCGGGAGAGCACTATCTGCGGCCCGGCCTTGCTCACCTCGGCTATCAACGCCTTGATGCGGTCGCCCGGCTGGTAGGTCTCGCGCGGGGACTGGAACTTCTTCGGGAAGAATCCCTCGACCTTGCCGAGGTCGACGAAGATATTTCCGTTCTTCTCCCGCTGGTAGTAGCCGATGATGATCTCGCCCTGCTTGGCCTTGTACTCGGCGTAGAGGGTGTCGCGAGAGATCTCCCGCAGGTTCTGGCGAGTGGTCTGCTTGGCCAGCATGACCTCCTGCAGGTCGAACTCGCGAGGATCGATGGGTATCTCGAGTATATCGCCGATCTCCGCGCCCTCGACCAGGTTCTTGGCTTCCTCGAGCTCTATCTCGAGGACGGGGTCGTCGAGCTCCTCGACTATGGTTCGCTTGGCTAGTATCTCCACGCCTTCGTACTCGCCGGTAAAGCGAACGATGGCGTTCTCCGACGTACCGTAGCGCTTCTTATACGCGGCCAGGAGGGCGTCCTCGATAGTCTTGAGGACTAGGTCCTCGGAGATGCCCTTCTCGAATATGAGCTGGCGAATCGCTTCTGCCATATCTGAAGCCATGGCTTACCTACCCTCCTGGGAATAATCAAGTTTTCCTTTTCGTATGCTATCGAAGGGGACGACGCGGATATCGCCCGACGCATCGGCGACGCTGACGGAACTATCGTCGGCGGACGCTATGGTCCCGCGGATCACGTCCTCGTCCACGAGGAAGAGGCTGACTCCGCGACCCGCGAAGAGCCCGTACTCCCTCGCGGATGCCATAGTCCTGTCGATGCCGGGCGAAGCCGTCTCGAGATGGAAGTCATCGGTACCGAGGGCGGCCTCGAGCCGAGCCTGGATCAGCCTATGGGCCTTGGAGCATTCGTCTATGCCGGTACCGCTCGCGCGGTACACGATGGCGCTCGCCTGGGCCTTGCGGCGGTTCAGGTGGAATTCCACCAGCTCCAGTCCCTCCGGCCTGAGTAGATCGGCTATATCGTCGAAGAGTTCTATGGACTCTGTCATACCTATAAAAAAAGAGCCGCTGGAACGACTCTTCTTAACTACCACCTTATAAGAAAAACCATGTCTAGCCTCATAATAGTCTTAGGCGCATAGAGAGTCAATACGCCCTCGAGGCCTCGAGACCGCGCCCGTCGGGCGGCCTAGTCGGCCGCCAGCACGAGCGCGTAGACCCGCCTGGCTCCCGCTCCCTTCAGCGCCAGGGCGCACTCGGAAAGCGTGGCTCCCGTAGTGAGGACGTCGTCGAGCAGGACGAGCTCGGCGGGGACGGAGCGGCTAGCGCGCGGGATGAATTTACCCTTGAGGTTCTTCCGCCTGCCCTCGAGGTCCAGGGCCTTCTGCTCCGAGCCGCCCGAGCGCGAGAGGAGTCGTATGACGCGGACGCCATGCCTCCGTTCGAGTTCGCGAGCGAGCAGCTCTACCTGGTCCCATCCCTTGCGGCGCAGCTTACCCGGGCGAGGCGGGACCGGTACCAGGGGGAGGCCCGGGTAGCGCTCCCGCGAGGCCTCGCCGAGCCTATCGGCCAGGAAGGGGGCGAGGCTCCTACGCGAGGCGGCCTTATAGGCTAGGACGACGCGCCTGGCCAGGCCGGAGTACGGGAAGAGCGGATAGGCGGAGTCGAACCCCGGTTCCGAGGCTCGGCAACGGAGGCAGGTACGGAGCTCGGCGAGGAGAGGCTTGCCGCAGCGATCGCAGCGTACGCCGCCCGAGGCCCCGGTCTGTCCGGGATAGGCCTCGGCGTCAAGCGCCGCGACGCAGGCCGGGCAGAGCGGCCCCGAGCCGGGACCCGCCGAGGCAACGGCTCGACCGCAGAGCACGCAGTAGCGAGGAGCCAGCGCGTCGACGATCCCGGCCAGGATCGAGCTCGCGGGGGGCCGGATGCATGGGAGCGCCATAGGGGCGCCACGCGTCGAGGCGCAGCGGCGCTTGCGCTACGCTCGCGTGACGCTAGCGTTTTCTCGCGGGGCGAGGCGACAACGCCTGCCTCATGGCCGCGAGTCGAGAGAGGGCCTCGAGCGGCGTAATTGAATCCGGATCAAGATTGCGGACCTCGTCGAGCACGAGCTCCTCGACGGAGAAGAGGCCTCCGGGCTCGCTGGGACGCCGGGTCGCTTCCGTCGTCTCCGTTCCCGGGAACGCCGGCGCCGCGTGCCCGATACCGATCGCCTCGCCGCGTTCGAGCCTGGCGCGCAGGGCCTCGGCGCGCTCGACGACGCCCCTGGGGACGCCCGCCAAGCGGGCGACGTGTATGCCGTACGAGCCGGCGGCCGGCCCGTCCACGACGCGTCGAAGGAAGACGACCTCTCCCGCTCGCTCCTCGACGGCCATGGACAGGTCCGTGAGCCGCGCGTGCCTCAGGGCGGTCAGCTCGTGGTAATGGGTCGCGAACAGGGTGCGGGAACGGCAGGCATCGAGGACGTGCTCGCTGACGGCCCAGGCTATAGC
>CAZNNA010000311.1:0-4144 GCA_964573825.1 uncultured Treponemataceae bacterium | reverse complement strand
CTCAATGATGCCTATGACCCCGCCCTCGCGCAGGAGGCGCTCGGCCTCCTGGGCCCCGACCAGCTCGTAGCCCAGCCAGGAACCCTTCGAGGCGATGGTATCGACTACCTGGAGGAAGGCGGGCTCCGCGCGTAGCTCGTCGCTATCGACCAGGGCCACGCGGATGGCTGGCCGGCCCCCGTCCTGGGGAATAGCCATGATGGTCGCGTGCATGAGGGACAGGAGGATGACGGGAAAGGCCACGGTCCAGAAGAGCATGTCCTTGTCCCGCAGGAGGCAGCGTAGGCGGTACAGGAAGATGTGGCTATACACCGGCGGCCTCCCCGTCCCTCTGCTCGCTATCCCTCAGCTCCTTGCCGGTCAGCTCGAGGAACACGTCGTTCAGGGTCGGCTGCTCGGAGTAGATGCGTCCGTAGGGGATGCTTCGCTCCTTAAGGAACTGGAGGACGCGCTCGAGGCTGTGGTGGCCCTTATGGGATCGTAGCGAGAGGAAGCCGTCCTTGTACTCGGCCGAGGCGACGCCCTTGAGCTCCCCTACGGCCCGCAGGTCCTCGGGACCGAGGGAGAAGACCTCGAAGCCGTTACGCTCGCCCAGGTCTATCATGCCCTTGAGCGACTCCTTGGTCCCGGAGGCCACGGGCCTTCCCCGGTCAAGGATCATGATCCGCGAGCAGATACGCTCCACCTCCTCCATATAGTGCGAGGTATAGACCACGGTCGCGCCTTGGCGGTTCAGCTCCACGATGCCCTCGAGGATATGGTTGCGGCTCTGGGGATCGACCGCCACCGTGGGCTCGTCCAGGAAGATGAGCTCGGGCTTATGGGCTATGCCGCAGGCTATGTTGAGGCGCCGGAGCAGTCCCCCGCTCAGCTTAGTCGGCAGGAAGCCCTCGAAGCCCCCGAGGCCGCAGAACTCCACGGCCTCGGCCACGAGCCCGGCCCTTAGCCTGCGGTCGGGCACGTACAGGCCGCAGAAATAATCGATGTTCTCCCTGACCGACAGCTCGTTGAAGACCGCCACGTTCTGCATGACGACCCCGATGCGTCGCTTGAGGTCGTAGCTGTCCGGCCGCATCTCGGAGCCGAAGACCCTGACCGAGCCCTTATCGTAGCGTAGGAGAGCCAGGATGCAGTTGATGGCGCTCGTCTTGCCCGAGCCGTTCGGGCCGAGGAGCCCGAAGATCTCTCCCTTGTCCACGCTCAAGGAGAGGTGGTCGAGGGCCAACAGCTCGCCGTAGCGCTTGACGAGGGAATCTACCTCTATGACCATGGTAACGCTCCGCTTGGTAGGATCGAGACCCGGTTCACCCTCCGGCGGCCTCGCTTGCCATAAGGTAGCCGCCGCGGCGTATACTAGCCAGTGTCCGGCGTCACAATCGCGCATGACGTTTGTCATTTATTTGGGAGGCCCATGGCACGGGATCTAGCTGAGAAGGCCACGATTCACCTCGCGGGGCTCCTCCTGGCCGTGGGCGTTCATGGAGCCGAGGAGACGGCTATCGCCCTGCTCGTCTCCGTGATCCTGGCCAGCCTCTTCGAGTTCCTCGAGCGGCCGCCTCATCAGCTCGGCCTCATGGCCCTGTCCCTCGGCTCCTACCTCCTGTGGCCTCCGAGCCTCTTCTTCTTTCCAGCCTTCGGGTACGATTGCGTGGCCCGGCGCAAGCCCTGGGCGCTCGCCTTGCTCGCGCCCCTGGCCATCCTGGCCTATCCCCGCCTCGGCTGCCTCGGCCTCGCCCGCCTGGGCGCCCTGGCGGCCCTGGCCGCCCTCCTCGCGCTGCGGGCCGGCGCCGCCGCGAGAGCCCTGCAGGCCGCCTACCGGGAACGGGACGGCGGCGCCGAGGCCATCCTGCGCCTCGAGACGGAGCGTCGCCTGCGGGAGGAACGGCAGGGGTTCGAGCTGCACCTAGCCACCCTGGAGGAACGAAACCGCATAGCCCGCGACCTTCACGACGGCGTCGGCCACGTGCTGACGAGCGCCCTCCTGCAGACAGCCGCCCTCCAGGCGGGAAGCGCCGACCCCGCGGAGCGGGAGGCCCTGGGCAGGCTCAGGGCTACCCTCGACCGAGGCATGAGCGATGTCCGCGCGAGCGTTCATAGGCTCCACGACGCTTCGCTCGACCTACCGGCCAGGATCAGGGAGCTCTGCGACGATTTCGTCTTCTGCGAGCTGGATTGCTCCGTCAAGCTCGATAGCTCGCCGCCCCGGGAACAGGCCTCGGCGATCCTGGCCGCCGTCAAGGAGGCCATGGCCAACGTGGCCAGGCATTCGAACGCGCGACGCTTCATCATACGCCTCCGGGAGCACCCGGCGTTCTACCAGCTGGTCCTCGAGGACGACGGTACGACCGCCAAGCCGGGCGTCGGCCGCCCCGGCTCCCCGGGGGGCCTCGGGCTCGAGGGCATGCGCCAGCGTTTCGAGCGCCTAGGCGGGCGGATGAGCGTCACGACGACTGAAGGCTTCAGGATCTTCATCAGCGTACCCAAGGAGGCCGCGCCGTGATACGCGTCATTATCGTGGACGACGATCCCCTCGTGGCCCAGTCCCTCAAGACCCTCTTGGCCCAGGCCGAGGACGTGGCGGTCGAGGCCCTGGGCCGCTGCGCCGAGGACGCCCAGAGGCTCTACGCCGCCCACAGGCCCGACGTCGCCATACTGGATATCAGGATGGAAGGAACGAGCGGCCTCGAGGCCGGCGCCGCCATACTCGAGCGCTTTCCCCAGGCGCGCCTACTCTTCCTGACCACCTTCTCGGACGACGAGTACATAGTCAGGGCCCTGCGCCTCGGCGCCAAGGGCTACCTCCTCAAGCAGGACTTCGAGAGCCTCCTACCCGCCCTCCGGGCCGTCGTGGCGGGGCAGCGGGTCTTCGGCGACGATATAGTCGATCGCCTGCCCCGCCTGCTCCTGGAGCCGCCCTCAGCGGCCCTTCGCGCCCACGGCCTGAGCGAGCGGGAGGAGGCCATCCTGGCCCACCTGGCCCGCGGCCTCTCCAACAAGGAGATCAGCGACGCGGTCTTCCTGAGCGAGGGCACGGTCAGGAACTACGTGAGCGCCATCCTCGAGAAGCTGGGCCTGCGAGACCGCACCCAGCTCGCCATCTTCTACTACCGCGCCGGGGCCAGGGAAGAGCGCTAGGCCAGGTCGAAGCGATCCAGGTTCATCACCTTGGCCCAGGCCGCGGCAAAGTCATGGGCGAAACGCTCCCGGGCGTCGTCGCAGGCGTAGACCTCGGCAATGGCGCGCAGCCGGGAGTCGGCGCCGAAGACCAGGTCGACGCGGGTGGCCGTCCAGCGGAGCCTTCCCGTGGCCCGCTCTCGCCCCTCGAAGAGCTCGCCGTCCTTCCCGGCCGGCGCCCAGGCCGTACCCATGTCCAGGAGGTTGACGAAGAAGTCGTTGCTCAGCGTGCCGGGCCTCGTCGTTAGTACGCCGTGGGGCGAGCCGCCGTAGTTGGCCCCGAGCACCCTGAGCCCCCCGAGGAGCACCGTCATCTCGGGAGCGGTCAGCGTGAGGAGCTGGGCCCTGTCGACGAGGAGATCCTCCGCGCGCACGGAGAAGCGGGCCCGGCGGTAGTTGCGGAAGCCGTCGGCGGCGGGCTCGAGCACCCCGAAGGAGGCCGCATCCGTCTGCTCCTGGCTCGCGTCGGTCCTGCCCGGCGAGAACGGAACGACGAGCTCCGTCCCCGCTCGACGCGCGGCCTCCTCGACGGCCGCGCAGCCTCCGAGCACGATGAGGTCGGCCAAGGAGACCCGCCTACCGTCCCCGCGGGATGACGCAAAGGCCGCGCGTACGGCCTCCAGCGCCTTGAGGACCTTGGCCAGCGCGGCCGGCTGGTTGACCTCCCAGTCCTTCTGGGGCGCCAGGCGTATGCGCGCGCCGTTGGCGCCGCCGCGCGTGTCGGAGCCGCGGAAGGTCGAGGCCGAGGCCCAGGCTACCGATACGAGCTCGGCCACGGAGAGGCCGGTACGCAGGATCTCGGCCTTGAGCGCGGAGGCGTCGCGCTCGTCTATAAGGGGGTGGTCCGCGGCGGGGAGAGGATCCTGCCAGAGGAGGTCCTCGTCCGGGACCTCGGGGCCAAGGTAGCGGGAGCGGGGCCCCATGTCGCGATGGGTCAGCTTGAACCAGGCCCGGGCGAAGGCGTCGGCGA
>CAZNNA010000310.1:0-4152 GCA_964573825.1 uncultured Treponemataceae bacterium | reverse complement strand
TGAGGGCATGCAGTTTGACAAGGGCTATCTCTCGCCGTACTTCGTGACGAACGCGGAGAGCCTCGAGGCCATCCTCGAGAACGCCTACATCCTCATCCACGAGAAGAAGATCAGCAGCCTCAAGGACCTGCTCCCGCTTCTCGAGAAGGTGGCCAAGAGCGGCAAGCCGCTCCTCATCATCGCGGAAGACGTCGAAGGCGAAGCTCTCGCCACGCTCGTCGTCAACAAGCTCCGTGGTACGCTCCAGGTCGCAGCCGTCAAGGCCCCTGGCTTCGGTGATCGCCGCAAGGCCATCCTCGAAGACATCGCCGTCCTTACCGGCGGCCGTCTCCTCACGGAAGACCTCGGCATCAAGCTCGAGAACGTCTCGATCGAAGACCTCGGCCGTGCCAAGCGCGTCGCCATCGACAAGGAAAACACCACGATCATCGAGGGTGAAGGCAAGAACTCCGACATCCAGGGCCGCGTGAAGCAGATCCGCGCCCAGATCGAGGAGACCACCAGCGACTACGACCGCGAGAAGCTCCAGGAGCGCCTCGCCAAGCTCGCCGGCGGCGTGGCCGTCATCAACGTGGGCGCCGCGACCGAGGTCGAGATGAAGGAGAAGAAGCACCGCGTCGAGGACGCCCTCTCCGCCACCCGCGCCGCCATCGAGGAAGGCATCGTCCCCGGCGGCGGACTGGCCCTGATCCAGGCCGCCATAGCCCTGGACAAGAACGGCGCCGATAAGCTCGCCGACGACGCCAAGGTCGGCTATAAGATCGTCAAGCGCGCCCTAGAGGAGCCGATCCGCCAGATCGCCGAGAACGCCGGCATCGACGGCGCCATCGTCGCCGACAAGGCCAAGAGCGAGAAGAAGGGCATCGGCTTCGACGCCGCCAAGATGGAATGGGTCGACATGGTCAAGGCCGGCATCATCGACCCGGCCAAGGTCACCCGCTCCGCCCTGCAGAACGCCGCGAGCGTCGCCAGCCTCATGCTGACGACCGAGTGCGCCATCACCGACATCCCCGAGCCCAAGGCGGCCCCCGCCGGCGCCCCCGGCATGGGCGGCATGGGCGGCATGGGCGGCATGGACTACTAAGCCGCGTAAGCTTACCGTCATAACGGCCGCGCCCCTTCGGGGGCGCGGTTTTTTCATGCCCGCTCGCCGCCCAGGCCGCCCATGCGTCAGGGGGGCGCGCCGCGCCTACGGGGCGGCGGTCGGCCCCGCGCGGCCCGCGAGCCGCGCGCTACGATCCATACCTTGCCGACTCGCGGCGCGCCCCGCGCGACGCCACGGCGGCATGGACTACTAAGCCGCTAGCGCCTAAGCGATTACGAGCCGCGCCCCTTCGGGGGCGCGGTTTTTTCATGCCCGCTCGCCGCCCAGGCCGCCCATGCTACGGACAGGCCGCGCTGGAAGCGCGGAGCGCGCAGCGCCTACGGGGGCGGCGGCGCTTGACAAGGTGAGGGTCTATCATTGATATTGAACATTGTTCAACTTCGTATGGCCGCTTCTCGGGAGGATGCATGGACACGACCAGGCAGGCGATACTCGACGCGACCCTGGCGCTCGTCGGCGAGAGGGGGTTCTCGGCCCTGACGAGCCGCGCCATAGCCGATAGGGCCGGCGTGGCCCTGGGCCTCGTCAACTATCACTTCGGCGGCAAGGACGCCGCCGTCGCGGAGGCCTATCGCTTCGTTACCGCGGAGCTGCGCGAGGCCTTCGTAACGCTCGAGGGGAGCGCCCCTCCCGGGGATCGCCTCCGGAGCTTCGCGACGAGATTCGCCTCGGCCGTTCGCAGGCACGGCGCGGCCCTGGCCTTCTTCGCGGGGAGGAGCTGCGACAGACTAGCGGCGCCGTCTGAGTACCGAGACTTCGCGCTCGGGGAAGGCCTCGATAAGGCGCACGAGGCGATGCGCGCTCTCGACCCGGGCGTCGGGAGGGAGCTGGCCGCGATGAGGCTAACGGCCTTCGCGGGGGCGCTCCTGTACCCAGAGCTGGTTCCCGGCGCGCTGGGGCTCGACATGGACGCCGCCGGGCTCCGCGACGGATACGTTTCCATGCTCGCCGGCCTTCTCCTGGGGGCCCGCGAGGCAATGCCCGGCGGCTCGAGTCGGCGAGGAGAGAAGAAAGGTGGTATCGATGGTACTGAGTCATGAGTCCGGACCGGCCGACGGCGAGGCCGTCATATTCGTGCACGGCGCGGGCATGGCAGGCTGGATGTGGGACGCCGTGCTCGATAGCGCGGAGGGTAAGCGGATATTGGTCGTGGACCTGCCCGACCACGGGCTGGCCCGGGGCGAGCCGTTCCCATCGATCGAGGCGGCGGCGGGCGAGCTCGCCGCCCTGGCCCGGGAACGGGGCGGCCCTCTCGGCGCTCACCTCGTGGGCCACTCGCTCGGCGCCCGAATCGCGCTCGAGGCGCTCGCGCGCCATCCGGGTAGCGTCCGCTCGGCCGTGCTATCGAGCGCCCTCGTCCGGCCGTCGGCGCTCGTCTCCCTCATGAACAGCCGCGCGCTCGGCGCCCTGAGCGTACGCATGCTTAAGCGCGAGCGCTTGGCGCGCCTGCAGGCTAGGCAGTTCCGCTTCCCGACGGAGGAAATGGAGCGCGCCTACGTCGCTTCCGTCCGGGTGATGAGCGTCGACAACCTCGCCCGGCCCATAGCGGCCTTCGCGGAGGCGCTTAGCCTCCCCGCGGGCCTCGATAAGGCCGGGAGCCCGGTGCTGGTCACCGTGGGCTCCAGGGAGGCCAAGGGCATGCTCGTCTCGGCCCGGGATATAGCCGCGGCCCTGCCGGGTACCGAGGTCGTTACCGTTCCCGGCGCCGACCACTGCTACCCCTGGGCCGAGAGGGAAGCCTACGGGCGCATACTCAAGGATTGGCTCTCCGCCCGCTA
Source organism: uncultured Treponemataceae bacterium (assembly GCA_964573825.1). GTDB lineage: Bacteria > Spirochaetota > Spirochaetia > Treponematales > UBA12059 > SZUA-370. Next base: position 1,269 of record CAZNNA010000310.1, on the reverse strand, counting down.
GCCGCGGGCCAGAGCCGTGACCGAGCCTCAGGCCCCTACCGCGAGAGCTGCGCGCCTTTTCGTTATGCTATATACTGCAGGCAAACGTTAGGAGGCTTCGCGGCCCGATGAGCAAAAATACCATCACGACGCTACTGGAATCCATGGGGCCCGACGAGGCGGCGCCGGAGCTCGGCGACTACCTGGAGGCGCCGCGCCGCCAGGACGAGTCGAGGGACGAGGCCGAGGACTCGATATTCTCGCAGCTCCTCGAGCGCATCCTGCAGGGCTACGCGCTCAAGCTCGAGGACGGCAGCGACGAGTCCGGCATGAGCCTGGAGATACTGCTCGACGGCGTCTCCGACTCGGTGCTCATCATGTCGCCGGCCGGCGTCATCATCGAGGCTAACCAGGCCTTCTTCCTGACCTTCGGCTACGACCGGTCCGAGCTCATCGGGCACCCGATCTTCGGTCTCCTTCCCGACGAGTACCGCGGCCCCTTCCATACCCGGCTAGCGGAATTCACCATGGGCGAGCTCGAGCCCAAGGTCGCCACGAAGGACGATATCCTGGCCTTCAGGGGCAGGCGGCGCGACGGGCAGGTACTATCGATGGACTGCCTTCTCTCGTGCATACAGCTACGCGGCGAACCGGCCGTCATAGCGCTCATACGCGACCTGTCCTTCGACCACGCCCTCTTCCAGCAGCTCAAGGAGACGAGGGAGCACTACGTAGCGCTGTCGGAGACCATCACCGAGGCCATCTTCCGGCTAGACGACGACTTCAGCATCATCTTCGCCAACTCCGGCATCAAGAACACCTTCGGCTGGGAGCGGGAGGAGGTCATCGGCAGGCCCTTCAGCGTACTGTTCCCGACCGGGGCCTTCGAGAAGCACGCCGAGGAATTCCGCAAGTACTTCTACGTCGACGACCAGGACCGCAAGTCGCTCGGCCTCAAGCGCACGATAGAGTTCCTCGGGGCGACGAAGCACCGGGGACTGGCGTCCATGGAGATGTCCTTCGGCAACTCCAAGGAGTACATGGGCCGGACCCTTACCTGCGTCATCAGGGACATAACGCAGCGCAAGATGATAGAGCGCCGCCTGCGCCACCTGGCGTACCACGACAAGCTGACGGGCCTAGGGAACCGAGACCTCTTCAACGAGGACATGGGTACGCTCTTCCGCGCGCTCGAAGGCGACGGCCAGCTCAGGGGATCCGTCCTCTTCCTGGACCTGGACGGCTTCAAGCGCGTCAACGACACCCTGGGCCACGACGCGGGCGACGAGC
>CAZNNA010000309.1:0-4185 GCA_964573825.1 uncultured Treponemataceae bacterium | reverse complement strand
ATGAGGACCACGAGCCTCGCGTCGGCGGCCCAGTCGTAGCCCGTCAGGGCCTCGTAGAGCGCCTCGTAGACGGCCTCCGGTATGTCTCGGCCGCCGGCCACCCTAACGCTCTCCACCGCCTTGGTGAAGGCCCCGACGTCGCCGGTGAAGGCGAAGCGCTTGACGACGTAGTCCTCGAAGTAATCCTTATAGAGTACGAGCCCGAGGCGGAAAGAGCCGAAGCGGGCGGTCCTCTCCCTGACCATGGCGGGCAGGCTCAGCTTGATGGCCTCTATGTCGTCGGCCATGGACTCGGTCGTATCCAGGCAGATCACGAGGTCAAGCGACTCTCCCTCTATGCGCTCGAGGAGCCGGGCCAGTACCGGCACGATGTCGGCGGCGCCGGTGGAGAACGCTACCTCTCCGGCATCGGCTATGGACTCGAAGGATCGGATGGCCTCGGGCATGTAGAGGTCCAGGTCCGGCTTAGGCGGCTCAGGCGGAGCCGGCGGCTCAGGCGCGGGGACGGGCGGCGGCGCGACGATGGCGAGCGGGGGCTCTATGGCCGGTATGGCCCGGGGCTCCGGCCGCGGGAAGGGACGCTGCGTGACCGAGATGCGGTAGGGGTTATCGACGAAGCCCCCGGAATAGTCGGCGTAGGGCTTCGCGAAGGCCCTGACGTTGACGAAGCTGCCGTCGGATAGGAATTCGCGCCCGTTGCGCGTCCATGGATAGCCGTAGGCGACCACCCAGGGAATGAACACGTGGAAGGCCGAGCCGAAGTCGGGATCGGGTTCGGGCGTAGAGTCTATGAGCGAGAATATCCCGCGGGCCGGGTCGATGAAGGCCCCGTCGAGCATGCGACGCTCGTCCCCGTTGATAGGATTCCTGTATTCAGCCCTATAGGCGTAGTTGTCGGCCTTGCCCGCGGGATCCTTGGTCGTCTCGACGAGGAGCACGCTGGCGAGCCCGGGCTTGGCCCTGACGTAGAGATGGTAGCCGCCGTCGTCGCGCTGCTCGATGCGCAGGTCTCCGGGAGCTAGCGAGAGCGGGCCAGGCTGCCCGAAGGCGGCTACGGCGAGCAGCGAGGCCATGGCAATGGACAAGGCTATCCGGGCTTTCACCCCTATAGGATCGGCTCGATACGGGCCCGGGCTTACACCGAGATGCGCCGCGGGCCACGATATCGCGTTACTCCGCCAGGATCCCTCGCAAGCGGGCGCCGTTGCCCTCGACGAGGGCGCCGAAGCCTTCGAGTCGGGCCCGGGCGACCCGGGGCGTCTCGTCCCTAAGGCCGAAGCGTAGCTTCTGGGCCACTTGCCTGGCGGCTGCGTCCGCGAGCCGCGAGCGGAAGCCGTCGTCGCGCCCGAGCTCGGAGAGGACCGAGGCCTTGACGTCCAGGGCCGCCCGCTGCCCCGATACCATGACGAGGTCGGCGCCCGCCCTGAGCGCGGCCACGGCGGCCTCGCCGGGCGTGCCCCTCTCCCCGAGCGCGGCCATCTGCACGTCGTCGGTCAGGGCTATGCCCCCGAAGCCGAGCCCGTCCTTGAGCGCCCCTATGGCCTTGGCCGAGAGGCTCGCGGGCGCGTCAGGATCCAGGAAGGGGGCCACGGCGTGGGACAGCATGACGGCCGCGACGCCGCCCCCAACCGCCGCCCTGAAGGGTCCCAGGTAGCGAGCCTCCGCCTCGTCGCCCCCTAGGCCCAGGACCGGCCGGGCCTCGTGCGGATCGACCGAGGCGTTGCCGGGAAAATGCTTGGCGACGGCCGCTACCCCGGCCTCCTGGCAGGACTCGATGAAGGCTCCGGCCAGCTCGCCCGCGCGCCGGGGATCGCCTGACCAGGCGCGGTCGCCCAGTACGGCCGCGTTGGCCTCGTCCAGGGCCTCGACCACGGGAGCCAGGTTCATGGTGACGCCGAGCGCGCGCAGCTCGGAGCCGGCGATGGCGCCGGCGGCGCTCGCCGCCGAGCGTCCCGCCCGTCCCAGGCTCGCCGCGGACGGAAGGCGCGTGAGCCCCCGCCTGAACCGGAAGACGCGCCCGCCCTCGTGGTCTATGGCGACGAAGGGCGCGAGGCCGCGGACGGAGGCGTTCGTCCGTATATCGTCGCAGAGCGCGGCGAGCCGCGTAGGGTCGTCCGCAGAGATATTATAGCCGAAGAGCACTATAGCGCCCGGCCTGATAGCGGCAAGGAGGGCGGCGCTCTCGGGCGCGAGGCGCTCGCTACCGCCGACGCCTACCATGAGGACCTGGCCCGCTAGCTCCTCGTCGCTCCAGGCCTCTACGAGGCCCACGGCCTCGCGATGGCGGGCGCGAGCCTCGCGAGCCGCTTGGGCTCCTGTCGATTCCTTGGCCGCGACTGCCGTGCCGGAGCCATCGTCAGGGCCATCGCCGGAGGCGGCGCAACCGGGCAAGGACACCGCCGCGAGGGCGGACGCGAGGGCGAGCCCTATAAGCCGGGCGCGGCTACGATCGATGCGCATCGACGGCGATAGTACCGAGCGAACGCCTACTGGGCAAGCCAAGGCCGGAGCCTCGCCCTGGATCGGCGCGCCGCTAGAGCGTCGGGCTACCGCCCTCGTCGAAGGATCTCTCGATGAGGGAGAAGAGGTCCTCGTCGTCGAGCTCGAGCCCCGGCGCGCTGGAACCCGGCGCGCGGAGTATGCGCTCGGCCGCCGCGCTCACGCCCCGCACGAAGGAGGCCGAGGGGTCGCTCGCGGCGAGCGGCGCCCTGTCGGCTATCGAGGCCGGTACGGCCGCGTCGCGCATGATATAGGCTATGTACTCCATGCCTATGCCGAGGTTCTTGGCCGATATCTCCCGTAGGCGCTGTGCTATGACCGCGTCCTCCTGGCCCGAGCCCTGGTTGACGACGACCCGCGGCCGGAGGCGCGACAGCTCCTCGAGAGCCTGGCGTCCCCGGGTACCGCCCTCCTCGGCGTCCAGGGCCGCGAGCCGCTCGGCGAAGGCCATGAAGGTATCGCCCTGCCCCTCGGTACGGTTGACGACGAAGTCGACGATGCGCTCCCGGCCGGCGCTCCCCTTGGGGAAGGAGCGGAACAGCATGCGGAAGGCGGCGGTCTTGAGGAAAGAGTAGGCGTTGAGCACGGCCGGTATCTCGGGCGCGGTGACGACGATGCCGTCGGGCGCCATGAGCCAGAAGTCGACTATGTTATACGAGGCCCCGGCGCCCAGGTCGACGAGCACGTAATCGGCCGTCAGCTCGAGGAGTTCCTTCATGATGCGCTTCTTGGTGAAGAACTCGAGGTTTGCCGTGCCGGGCAGGAGGTTGTCGCCGGGGACGAGGTAGAGGCGCTCCACCTCGGTCGGCACGATCAGGTTCTCGAGGCGCTTCTCCTTCTTCCACACGATGGAGCCGACGCCCGGGTGGCGATTCCTGACGCCGAGGCAGGTATGCAGGTTGGCGCCGCCGAGGTCCAGGTCGACCAGGATGACCGTCTTGCCGCGAGAGGCGAGCACGGCGCCCAGGTTAGCCGTGAACACGGTCTTGCCTACGCCGCCCTTGCCCGAGCCTATGGGGATCAGTATGGCCACGTTCTCTCCCTCGATTGAGCTAGGGCTATTGTAGGCCCATATCCGCGCGGCGCCAAGCCTTGTTGAGGCTCCGTGAAGCGCGCTACAGTATAGGCATGAATCGAGCACTGATCTGCGCCTTCGCGCTTGCGGCGTCGAGCGCCTTTTCCTCTCCGAGGGACTTCATGCCCTCGGTCAAGGTGGAACCCGCGGCCCTCGGCGACCTGGCGTCGCTCTCGGTACGTTGCGACGTGAGGGGGGCCGACGTATGGCTGGACTACCAGTACCGGGGACAGGCGCCGCTGGACGTCGCGGCCCTCTCGCCCGGCTCGCACACGCTCAGCGTTCGTTCCAAGGGCTACTACGACTCCGCGTTGTCCCTCGACCTGGCGCCTAACACGAAGACTACCATCAGCGTATCCCTGAAGCCCATTACCGGGTACCTGGACGTCACCGCGAGCCCGCCCGGCGCCACGGTACTCATCGACGGGGCGACGGCCTCGGCCGGCGTAACGGAGATACCGGCGGGCCTCCACGAGGTGACCGTGAAGGCTTTCGGTTACAAGGAACAGACGACGACGGTCTTCGTACCGGAGCGCCTCTTCGCCTCGGTTCGCGCCGAGCTCCAGCCTGCGCCCTTCGACGCCCAAGGCTTCCGGGTCCACCCGGGCAGG
>CAZNNA010000308.1:0-4193 GCA_964573825.1 uncultured Treponemataceae bacterium | reverse complement strand
CATCGCGGCCATGGACGAGCTTCGCTCGGTCGGCTGCGACCTCCTCGTCATGGGCCAGTACCTACGCCCGACTCCTGCCCAGCTGCCCGTCGCGGAGTACCTGAGCCCGGAGCGCTTCGAGCGCTACGCCGCGCTCGCCCGCGAGCGGGGCTTCCGCTCGGTCGTATCCGCGCCCCTGGCGCGTACGAGCTACCACGCGCGCGAGTGCCGCGAGGGAGCGGGCGCGTGACCGGTTCCTATGTCGGCAAGCCCTCGGGGGGCAAGCTCCTCAGGCTGGGCCTTGACTGGGAGGAGCGGGCGGGCCGGCTCGTGGCCACCCGCGTCTCGATACGGGGCGACTTCTTCGCGCACCCGGAGGAGGGCTTCGACGCGGCGGAGGCCTCGCTCGCCGGCGCGGAGCTGTCGAGGCTCGGCGCCGGCTTCGCCGCCGCCCTGGCCGCCGCCGGCGTCGAGCTCTTCGGCCTATCGCCGGGCGACCTCGACGTCGCCTGCGCCGACATCCTGGCTAGGAGCGGGGAGGCCCGGCCGTGAGCGCCTTCCGCTACCTGGAGACCGGCTTCGGTACGGCCGCCTTCAACATGGGCCTCGACGAGGCCGTGCTCGAGTCCGTCGCCGCTGGCGGGCCCCCGACCCTCAGGCTCTACGCCTGGCGACCGCGCGCCGTCTCCATAGGCTACTTCCAGGGCCTCGATGACGAGGTCGACGCGGAACGCTGCGCGGAGCTCGGGGTCGACGTCGTGAGGCGCCTGACCGGGGGGGGCGCCGTCTTCCATGCCGACGAACTCACCTACAGCGTCGTCTTGCCGGGCGACCATCCGCTGGCCAAGGGCGGCATACTCGAATCCTACCGAGCCCTGTCGGCGGGCGTCGTCGCCGGGCTCCGCGCCCTCGGCATAGAGGCGGCCTTCGCGCCGCTCAACGATATCTGCGCCGGGGGCAGGAAGCTATCGGGCAACGCGCAGACGAGGCGCCTCGGCTGCGTCCTGCAGCACGGCACGGTCCTCCTGTCGGTCGATCCGGAAGAGATGTTCTCGGTGCTCAGGGTGCCGAGCGAGAAGCTCAAGGGGCGGCTCATCGAGGACGTCAAGGCCCGGGTGGGTTCGGCCTCTGCCCTGCTCGGCCGAGGGCTAGGCTACGGCGAGGCCCTGGCCTACTTCCGCGAGGGCTTTAGCGAGGCGCTCGGCGGGCTAGGCGACCGGGAGGAGCCGAGCCCCGAGGAAGCCGCCCGGGCCGCCGAGCTGGCCCGGGAGCGCTTTGCCGCATCGGCCTGGACCGCCAAGCGCTGAGTCTCGCCGCCCGGGCGACCGGTAGCCCGCCCGCTAGTCGGCGCGGTGTTCCCGGCGCGAGGCCGAGGAGAGCGCCGCCGCTATGGTGGCGGACTGCGTATAGGTAGCCACGACCTGCGCCTCGAAGAGCGCGTCCAGCCTGTCGCGATTACCGGTAATTCGATTGATGTAGTCCAGGGTGGCGCGAGGCGTGCCTCCCTTGCTGACGCGCCCGAGGCCGGCGTTATAGACGGCCAGCGCCGCGACGTCGTTGCCGCCCTGCTTCAGGCAGAAGGCCAGGTGGTTGACGCCGAGGCGGATATTCGTGCGCACGTCGTAGAAATCCTCTATCGACAGCTTGGGGAAGGACGAGGAATTAAGCTGGAACAGGCCCCTGTCCACGGAGGACGGGTTCTTGTTGTAGGCCTTGGGATCGAAGTCGCTTTCCTCGTAGGCCAGCGCGAAGGCCAGCGCGGGCGAGACTTCCGCCTCTAGGCATTCCTCGAGAATGCGCTCGGCTATGAGGTAGTCGCCGGTCAGGCGCTCGAAGAAGGCTAGGGTCTGCGCCCTCGTCTCGGGCGCGGCGTAGAACTCCAGGATATGGTCGGCCCGGCGTACCGCGCCGAGGGCCGCCCTGAACGTGATGGTATCGAGGTCGCTGAGCGCCTTGAACTCGAACGGAACGTAGGATTCTACGACGAGTACCTCATCGCCCGTCGGCGCGGTCGCTATGCTGGTTAGGACGAGTATGAGCAAAGTAACGATAAGGCATGATACCGAGATGCTGGGGCCTTGCTTGGGATTCATGAGAGGGGTGCGCTCCCGTTCGTTGGTTCGCTTCTAGGAGAGAAGCAACGAGCATTGTACTGTTTTTCGCTTTGGCGTCAAGTAGTAGACAGAATCGTCGGCTCGAATCGCCGATTCCGTCGGCGCTAGGCGCTTTCCCCGCCCCTGCTGGCCTCGGCCGTCTCGTCGAGGGCCTTGGCTATGACGCAGCGCGTCAGCTCCTCGACCCGGCGGGCGGCGGCCGCCGCGTCTATGCGTCGCTTGGCCTCCTCGAGGCGGGAGCGTTCCTCCAGCTCGAGGCGTAGCCGGGCGTTCTCCGCCTCGAGCCTGGCGTTCTCGGCGGCGAGGGACTCTAGCGCGTCTGAGAGGTGCCTGGAAGGCCTGGGCCGCCCCTTGAGCCAGAGGCCGAGCGCCAGGGCCGAGCCGAGCGCCGCGACGCCCAGGGCGAGCAGGTTCTCGTCACGGCCCGCGCCGTACCGATCTGCCAGGGCCGGTAACGGGTCGCCCCGCTTGTCGTAGATGGCGGCGAGGGTGCCCGATCGACGCGCCCGCTCTATGCCGCTATCGAGGAGCGAGCGCGGCATGGCCTCTCCGACGGGGTAGGCAAGGCGATCCGCCTCCGTCTCGAGGGCCGGCTCGACGAGGCCGCGGAGCGGATCCCCTCCCTCCGGGGCGGGTCCGACGATGGCGTCGGCTTGGCCGGCCGCCAGGTCCCGCGCCGCCTCCTCGGCCGAGGCGTACCGAATCACGAGGCGAAAGCCGAGCTCCGCGGCCATCCAGCGGGTTAGCTCGGCCGCCGCGCCCTCGTAGCCGTCTATGGCCAGGACGCGTAGCTCGCCCCGCTCGTCTATCCAAGCCCTGGCGGCGGGCGCCAGGCCGCCGTTCGCGTCCGAGCGTCCCCTCCATGCCGTCTCCAGGCAGAGGAACGCGGCTATGGCGGCCGCTACGCCCAGGGCTACCCCGAGCGCGACGACGAAGGCGATCCATGCCAGGGGCGCGCGCCCGGTCTTTTTCTGTTCCATCGGTGCCGAGTATATGGTAGGCTTGGCCGTTGCGCTACCGCTTAGCGAATCGAACCGGAGGTCATCATGCACGATAGGGAAGCCGCCCTGGCGCTCTGGCGCCGGTATAACGACGACGAGTCGCTCCTTAGGCACGCGCTGTCGGTAGAGGCCGCGATGAGGCACTTCGCCGCCCTCGAGGGCGAGGATCCCGAGTACTGGGGCCTCGTCGGCCTCCTCCATGACATAGACTACCAGCGCCATCCCGACGAGCACCTCAGGCACGCCAGGGCCATGCTCGAGCCCGCCGGCTACCCCGAGTCCTTCATCCGCGCCGTAGAGAGCCACGGCTGGGGCCTGTGTTCGACGGTAGAGCCGCTCCACGTCATGGAGAAGGCCCTCTACGCCGTCGACGAGCTCACGGGCTTCATAGCCGCCTGCGCCTTCGTGCGGCCGAGCCGTTCCGTCCTCGACATGGAGGTCAAGTCGGTCAAGAAGAAGTGGAAGACGCCCGCCTTCGCCGCCGGCGTCAACCGCGACGTCATAGAGAAGGGCGCCGCCATGCTCGGCATGGACCTGGACGCCCTCATAGGCGAGACCATCGTAGCGCTGCGGGCGGCCGCCGAGGCCGTGGGCCTCAAGGGAACGCCTTAATAGGATCTCCGCGACCCGCGAGGGAGGGGGTAGCGACGCGTGATTGACGCGCCGGCGGCGGCCGGGCGATAATCCCGCGCCGGTTCGGCGCGCCCCGGCGCGTTAGCGCGCCAGCCCGGAGACTTACGGCGCCACTGCGCCCCAGGAACGGAAACCCATGCTCGAGAAGCTCACCCAGACCTTTGGGGATATCGTACGCACGGTCGGCGGCAAGGCCACCATCTCCGAGAAGAACATCGAGGAGGCGGTCGATCGCATCAAGATGGCCCTCCTCGAGGCCGACGTCAACCTCCGCGTCGTCAGGCGCTTCGTCAACGCGACCATAGAGGAAGCCAAGGGCGAGAAGGTCCTGCGCGCCGTCGACCCCGGCCAGCAGTTCATCAAGATAGTCTATGACCGCATGGTCGCCCTGCTCGGCGACCAGCGCCAGGACCTGGCGCTCCGCGGACCCGACGTCACGAGCGTCATCCTGCTCCTGGGACTCCAG
>CAZNNA010000307.1:0-4218 GCA_964573825.1 uncultured Treponemataceae bacterium | reverse complement strand
AAGGGATCCCTCAGCGGCCAGGGACGCCGCGGAGGAAGCCCTCCTGCGCTATCGCCTCGCGCTCGCCAAGGGCTGGGAAATGACCGCCGGGCGCAAGCGGAGCGACGCCGAGCGCCCCAAGCTCGAGGCCGAGGGCATCAAGGCCCAGGTAGCCGTCAGGGAGGACTACGCGGCGGCAAAGTCCGTCTGGGATACGGCCGTGGCGGCCTACGTATCCGGCGACCACGAGTCGGCCGTTCCCCTCTTCGAGGAGGCCGAGGCGCTCTTCCAGGCCGTCTTCGAGGCCGCCTCGGCAAAGCGCTCCGCCGCCATGGCCGCCCTTGAGGCCGCCAAGGCCAAGACCGAGGAAAGCGCGGCGATAGTCGTTTCCGGAGACGAGGCCCTGGGCGGCGAGGCATCCGGAGAGACGAGCGTCGAGTCATCGGGCGAGGCGAGCGTCGAGGTCAAGGAGTAGCGCCATGAAGAAATTCCTATGCACCATACTATCGCTCGCGGCGCTCGGCCTCTCGCTCCAGGCGCAGAGCCTCGCCGAGAATTCCTACTATCGCCGTAGCGTCGAGCTCGAGGCCGCGGCCAGGGTCGCCTTCGACGAGGGAGAGTACGACATGGCCGCCGAGCTAGCCGAGCAGGCCCAGGAGAACGCCAGGCTATCCGACGAGTACGTGGCCAAGATACTCCTGATGCGCAAGGCTACCGTCGCTATCGACGAGGCCCAGGCTCGCCACGACTGGGCTACCGGCGTTAGGGCCCAGAGGCGCTTCGCCGAGGACTACGCGGGCGCGACCTCCTCCCTAGCCCTGGCTAGGGAGGCCTTCGCGGAGGAAGCGTACGACGACGCCATCGTCCACGCCTACACCGTCGTGGCCTACCTCTCCGGCGTTACGGCGGAGGAGGCCCTACCCGCCTTCTTCGTGGTTCGCGAGCTATCGGAGAAGCATGACTGCCTATGGCGCATCGCGGGTCTGCCGTTCGTCTACAACGACCCCTACAAGTGGCCGCTCCTCTACAAGGCTAACAAGCGCTCGCTGCCCAACCCGAACAATCCAGACCTGATACATCCCGGCATGACGCTATCCATACCGCCGGTCGCGGGCGAGCTCCGCGAGGGCGTCTGGGTCGACGGCCTCGAGTACCCGACCTTCGGAACGGAAGACTAGCCGGCTATTCGATTCATCTGTTTTCGCTAAACGCTAAGGCCGGCCCTCATGGGTCGGCCTTTTTTTAGTCTTCCCCTGCAATCCCTGCGGCTTTACGCCAGGCATTCTTAGTTTAAACTTCGCGCAAAGTCGCCAAGACGCAGAGAAGAGGCCTGTAATGCGAGGCCCACACCAAGCCATAGCGGCACTAAGGACGAATGAGTAAGATAATAGGATGTACAAGATATAAAGCGGATGAACAGGATAAGCTGATTCCTACGACATGGAATCAATGAAAGAGAAACTCTATACGGCCATGTATCGCGGGTGACCGGAGCATGGCGCGTCGGCGCGATAAGCGCAGACGTCCATGCGCAAGGCAGGCCCTGCGATCCATGGTCGTCAGTTTCTTCCTCTTTCTTTGCGCTCGTAACCCGATGACCATGCGCAGGTCAGGCCCCGCGATCCATGGTTGTCAGGTTCTTACTATTTCTTTGCGCTTATTGCACCCATGCGCAAGGCAGGCCCCGCGATCCATGGTTGTCGGTTTCTTCCTCCTTCGTTGCGCTAGCCCCCGAAGTCAGGCGACGTGGCGTAGAAGGCCGAGAGGGCGGCTATCATGGCGTCGTGGTCGTAGGCGCCCGCCGTCTCGCGGGCGGAGTGCATGGCGAGCATGGGGACGCCGACGTCCACGGTGCGAACGCCCAGGAGCGCCGAGCTTACCGGGCCGATGGTGGAGCCGGGGGCGAGGTCGGCCCGCATCCGGAAGCGCTGGCAGGGTACGCCGGCCTTGGCGCAGAGCGAGCGGAAGGCGGCCTCGCCGAGGGCGTCGGTGGCGTAGCGGACGTTGGCGTTGGACTTGACGGCCGGCCCGCCGTTAAGCACGGGAGCGAAGTCCTCGTCGAAGCGATCGGCGTAGGCCGGATGCCAGCCCTGGGCCCCGTCGACCGAGACGCAGAAGGAGCGAGCCAGGGCCCGGTGCACGGCCTCGGAGCCGGAGCCGTCGCAGAGGCCCACCACGCGCTCGAGCGCGTCGCGTAGGAAGGCCGAGTCTGCGCCGCGCGGGCTCGTCGAGCCTATCTCCTCGTTATCGAAGAGGGCCGCCACCTGGCAGTGATCGGCGGCGGGAGCCCGGGCGAAGGCGCTGAGCACGGCGTGGCAGCCTTCCAGGTTATCTATGCGCGGGGCCGATAGTATCTCGCCGCCTGCTCCCAGGACGAGGGACGGGGCCGCGTCGACGAAGGACAGCTCGGCGGAGACGAAGGCGCCCCGATCGACGCCCAGCTCGGCGCAGGCGGCCCCGATGAGCCAGGAGGCCGTCGCCGCGTCGGTCGCGGCAGCCACGGTCATCCCCGCGTTGCCGAGGGCGGCGCCCCTGGCGGCCACGAGCGGTAGGAGCGTGGCGTTCATGGGGTACTCGACGCCCTTGTTCACCTCCCGGTTGAAGTGGATGGCGAGGTTCGGTATGACGCCGACGGGCCGCTTGAAATCGACGAGCCGAACGGAGCGCTTGCCGCCTTGCTCAAGCACGACCCTGCCGGCCACCGATAGCGGCCGGTCGAGCCAGGTCGAATGGATGGGGCCGCCGTAGGCCTCGACGGCGACGCGATCCGCGCCGCGAGCCGACACGGACTTCTCCGCCCGGGCGCGCAGGGCCGGCGCGTCGACGTGGGCGCCCGCGAGCGCGAAGCCCGACTCGCTCGGGGCCTTAAGGCCGACGCGGAAGCCGACGAGCGAGGCGCCGTCGCGGCACACGAAGTACCCCTTCCCGGGCTCTAGCCGCCAGGCCTCGCGCTCGTCCAGCCGCGCGAAGCCCGCGGCCTCGAGGGCGGCGGCCGAGGAGGCCACGGCATGGAACGGGGTGGGCGACGCATCGATATAGGAACAGAGCGCCTCGGCGTACTTAGCCGGCATGATGAACCTCCGCTAGCGCGGCCCCGAGCCGCTCGCCCAGGGCCTTGGATTCGTAATAGAGCGAGACGAGCGACGCTCGGAGCTCGGAAAGCCTCGCCGCGTCGTCGGCCCTCGGGCCGGAGCGCTCGGCTATGAGCCTATTCATGGTTCCGTCGAGCCCCAGTCCCCTATCCCTGACCAGGTGCCTGACGCGGAGCAGCAGCGACAGGTCGGCGTCGGTCCATTCCCTGCGGCCGAAGGGCGAGCGGGCCGGCGACAGCACGGGCAGCTCCCGTTCCCAGTAGCGTAGTACGTGCTCCCCGAGGCCGAGGAGACGTTCCACATCGCCGGTACGGTAGGGGCCGCCCACGACCTAGCCCTTATCGAGGTCCTCGAAGCGCTTGCGCGAGGCCCTGAATTCGAGGCCTACGGGCACGTTCGCGAAGCCCAGCTCCGAGCGTATCTTGTTCTTGAGGAAGGAGCGGTAGGACTCGCCCACCAGCTCCGGCTTGGTCGCGAAGACGGCGAAGGATACCGGATTGGCGCCGGTCTGGACGGCGTAGCGCAGCTTGAAGCGGGCCCTGGGACTCGCCGGAGGCGGCGTGCCCTCGATCCAATCCTTCATGGCCTTGTTGAGCCGGCTCGTCTCAACCTTGCGGTTGAGCTGGTCGAAGACGGAGAAGGCCGTCTTGAGGAGCTCGTCGACGCCGGTGCCCTCCTTGGCGGAGAGCGCCAGGACGGGCGCGTACGACATCTGGGCGAAGTAATAGCGCAGCTTGTCCTTGGAGGCCTCGAAGGCGTTCTTGATCCTGGGCATGGTGTCCCACTTATTGAGGACGAAGACGACGCCGCGCCCCTTGTCGGTAGCCAGCTTGACGATCTTCTTGTCCTGGTCGGACAGGCCCTCGGCGGCGTCTATCATGAGTACGACGACGTCGGCCCGATCGAGGGTCTTGATGGCGCGGTTGACCGAGTAATACTCGATGTCCTCGGTGACCTTGGCCTTGCGCCGTATGCCCGCGGTATCGAGCACCGTGACGGGGCGGCCCTTCCACTCGATCCGGCCCTCTATCACGTCGCGGGTCGTGCCGGGCATGTCGAAGACGATGGATCGCTCGACGCCGAGGAGCCTGTTGAGCAGGGTGGACTTGCCGACGTTGGGCTTGCCCATGATGGCCAGGCGCAGGTC
>CAZNNA010000306.1:0-4245 GCA_964573825.1 uncultured Treponemataceae bacterium | reverse complement strand
CCGGCCTGAAGGTCTGCCAGGCCTCGTGGATGGGAATGAAGCCCTGCTCCCCGCGCTCGGAGGCCTCCTTCCATTGCTTGGCGGCTATCTTGAAGGCCTTGAGGAAGCCGTCCTGCACGAGCGTCGTCTCTACCGGCACCCAGGCCTTGCCGCCTTGGTAGACGAGGTCGGGGGCGCAGGCGAAGGTGCCGCGGGCCTCGGTCTCGCCCATGTCGAGGGAGAAGGCCATGAATATATGCCCCGGTACCGTGATGAAGGCCGTCTCGATGCCGACCGACTCGAGCAAGGCCGCGAAGAGGATGGAGAGGTCGTCGCAATCGCCAGCGCGGTAGGTCAGGGACTGGGACGGGAACTGGAGGTAGTCGAGGGTAAGCGCGTCCTTGGACGACTCCACGTAGGACGATTGCGGGTCGATGACGTAGTTGAGGCCGAAGACGCGCAGCGCCTCGAAGAGGCCCATGGCTATCCTGAAGTTGAGGCTGAGCGGGTTGGCGCCCTGGTCGCGCACGAGGCCGGCGGTGTTCTTCGAGAAGATCATCACGGCCGGGTCTCGCGGGGTGACGAAGGAGGCGGCCTTGCGGTCGTCGTCCCAGGTCATGCTGTTGCGATCCAGGATGTCCACGGTTATCTCCTCCGACTGCTCGAAGCGGCGCCCGAGGTAGGTATAGGAGAGGCGTAGCTCCGCCGGGGCCTTGGCTCCCTCGGTCAACGCGAGTATGCGGCTGGAGAATATGCCCAGGAGCGGGATGTCGACCCTGCCGCCGCTCGGTATCGATGGCAGGCTCGCCAATAGCTTGGGCTGTTCCATGTACTCGCCGAGCATGAAGTATGCCTGGACGTCGCCGATGGCGCTCCGTTCCCGGTTCTCCACCGAGATAGAGCCGAAGGGATGCGTCTCGTAGTAGTTGAAGAAGACGGGGAATAGCGGGGACGTATCCATCGCCGCTAGGCGCACGTTCCTGCGGCCTCCGGCGGGACTGGCCCTGAGTACCGTTCCCGCCCAGGCTCCCGCGCCTTGGTAGAGGTCGGTGTAGGCGTCGGCCTCGCCGTCCCAGCCCAGGTGGTAGCGGTAGCTGGCCCCGGCGCTCAAGGAGAAGCCTGGGCTCAGGTCCCAGACGAGGCCGACCGAGGCGCCGCCGAAGGGATTGGGTACCGGCCCTGAGGCCCCGTAGAAGGCCATGGTGACGCCGCCCTGGGCGCTCAGCTGCAGGCTGAGCCCGTCGGCCAGCCGCGCGTCCCAGCCGAGGCCGGCCCCGGCGCTGGCCACGTAGAGCTCGTTGGATGCCTGGGTCGGGTGGAAGCCGAAGGAGGCCAGGCCCTCGAGGAAGAGGGACGGCGCGCGAGGTAGGGCGAACTGGCCGCTGACGGAGGCGGAGGCGCCTAGGGCGTAGGGCGCGTCGGGATCGAATAGGCTGCTCTTCGGCCCGAGGGGAAGGTCCGCTCCCGGGCGTATATGGAACGAGAATCCATCGACTGATTGCGGAGCGGCTGGAAGGGCGAGCGCGCCGAGCGCCGCTAGAAGCAACAGTGCGGTACGCATCTCGAAGCCTCCTTGCAGGGAACGAAGGAGCGCGTTCGAAGATTATTCTGTCTATCTAGTAAGTATACGACGTTCGGCGGCCTATATCAAAGCCAAGGCGCCATGAATCGCCGCTCCGGTTCTTACGTCCCCCAGCGCCTGTAGAGTTCCCCCCCGCCCGTCGCGCCGAGCCGATCGAGTACCTTGCCGACGACGAAGTCTATGAGGTCTTCCATGGTCGAGGGCCCGTGGTAGAAGGCGGGGCAGGCGGGCAGCACGGCCGCCCCGGCCTCCGCTATGGCCGTAAGGTTGCGGAGGTCTATGAGCGATAGCGGCGTCTCTCGCGGCACCACGACCAGGCGCCTTCCCTCCTTGAGGGCGACGGCCGCGGCCCGGTGGACGAGGTTGACGCTCGCCCCCGAGGCTATGGCCCCGAGGCTGGCCATGGAGCAGGGAACGACGACGGTGCCGTCTAGCGGCCAGGAGCCCGAGGCCGGCGGCGCCGCCAGGTCGTCCGGGGCGTGGAGGCGTCCCGGGCGGAGCCCCGCCCCGGTCGCCCAGGCCTCGAGCGATAGGCCCGTCTCAGCCTCGAAGACGCGGGAGCCCCAGGCGGAGAAGACTGCATGGACCTCGTGGCCGAGGGCTCCGAGCGCCTCTACGGTACGCTTGGCGTAGGCGGCGCCGCTCGCGCCGGTAACGCAGACGAGGTATCGTCCCATGGTCGTCCCTCCCTTCGCCCTAGATCAGGTATATGTCGACGGCCGTAGCGGCGAGCGCCACGAGCGGCAGTATCTCGTTGATCGAGTAGCTGGCGATGCGTATGTGGCGCTCGGTGCCGCCCCGCGCGATTACGTGTTCCGCGACGAGCAAGGCCGCCACGGCCGCGACGCCCGCCGCGTAGGCCAATCCAAGATCCCAGAATATCGGCAGCGAGGCCAGGAGCGCTATCGTGCCCAGGTGCGATAGGCCCGAGAGGACGCGCGCTCCCCGGGCCCCGAAGCGGGCCGGCGCCGAATGCAGGCCCTGCGCCCTATCGATAGCCATGTCCTGCAAGGCGTAGAGCACGTCGAAGCCGGCGACCCAGAGGGCCACGGCTCCGGCCAGCGCGAAGTATCCTAGGCGGAAGCTACCGGAAAGCGCTATAAAGGCGCCCATGGGCGCGGCCGCGCAGGCTACGCCGAGCCACCAGTGGCAGAGCCAGGTGAAGCGCTTGGTATACGAGTAGCCGCCGATGAGAATGGCGGCCACGGGGAGCAGGGCCACGCAGAGCGGGTCGAGCAAGGCCGCGGAGATGACGAGCAGCGCGCCCATGGCGGCGGCGAAGGCGAGGAGGGAACGCCTCGAGAGCCTGCCCGATGGTAGGTGCCGGCCGGCCGTGCGGGGGTTGCGCGCGTCTATGTCCGCGTCTACGACGCGGTTGAGCGCGTTGGCGGCGTTGCGCGCGGAGGCGGAGGCCACGAGTATCAGGAGCAGGTCGAGGAGGGGCGGCCGGCCGCCCGTCTCCAGGAGCACGGCCATGACGGCGAAGGGTAGGGAGAAGAGCGTGTGTCGTACGATGACCGCGTCGCCTATCATCGACAGGCGCCTAAGCGGCGAGCTAGAGGCCATAGTCCGCCCAGCGCCGGTTCACGAGGTCCACGACCGAGGGCGCCATCGCCAGGGCCTCCGGCCAGGGACGCTCGTGGCCCTCGTCCGGCCCCTTGCGGGTGGCGTCTATGCCGAGCCTGGCGCCGTAGCGGGGCAGGGGCGAGGAGTGGTCGAGGGCGTCCAGCGGGCCGTCGCAGAGCACGAGGTCGCGCCTGGCGTCGATGTTGTTGAAGGCGCGCCAGGCAACCTCGGAATAGTTCGACGGCCGCACCTCCTCGTCGACCACGACGATAAGCTTGGTCTGGGCCATCTGGCCCTGGCCCCAGAGGAAGTTCATTACCTTGCGGGCCTGGCCGGGGTAGCGCTTGCGAATGGAGACGATGACGCAGTTATGGAAGACGCCCTCGAGGGGCATCGACAGGTCGACTATCTCCGGGCAGAGCTGCCTAAGGAGGGGCAGGAAGAGCCGCTCGGTGGCGCGGGCCATCCAGCAGTCCTCCTTGGGGGGGCGGCCGACTATCGTGGCCGGGTACACGGGGTCGCGCCTCCGCGTTATGCGCTGTAGGTGAAAGACCGGATAGTCGTCCTTGAGGGAGTAGAAGCCCGTGTGGTCCCCGAAGGGGCCCTCCACGCGCGTCTCCTCCGGGTCTACGTAGCCTTCCAGTACGAATTCCGCGTCCGCCGGTACGTCGAGGTCGGACAGCGTGGCCTTGGCGACGCGGGCCGGCTTGCCCCGGAGGAAGCCGGCGAATAGCATCTCCCAGACGCCCTCCGGCAGGGGGGCGGTAGAGGCGTAGGTCACGGCGGGGTCGCAGCCGAGGGCCACCGCCACGGGCATGCGCTCGCCCCGTTCACGGTAGCGCTGGAAGAAGTGGGCCCCGTCCTTGTGGAGGTGCCAGTGCATGCCGGCCGTCCTGTCGTCGTAGACCTGCATGCGGTACATGCCCAGGTTCTGGGCGCCCGTCTCGGGATCGCGGGTGCACACGAGGGGCAGGGTAAGGAAGCGCCCGCCGTCGCCCGGCCAGCAGCGGAGCACGGGTAGGCTATCGAAGCCGGCCTCGTCGTCGCGTAGCTCCTGGCAGGGCGGCCGCGCCACCCGCTTGGGAAAGAGGCTAAGCGCCGTCGGGAGCCTCGGGAGG
>CAZNNA010000305.1:0-4267 GCA_964573825.1 uncultured Treponemataceae bacterium | reverse complement strand
GGCCGATTGACCCCGGGCCCGAGCGAGGCTAGTCTATGGACCGCGCCCCGGGCCTTCCGGGACGGGGCGACGACAGCATGCCCGGTTCGGCCGTGAGCGTCCGGGCTCGAAAGGAAGGCCTACCATGGCTCCACGCGTTCCGGCATCCTTCTTTCAGGCGCGAGAGGTAGCGCTCATAGGCTACTCGAGGCGGCACGCCGCCTTCTGCTCCGAGATCAAGACGCGCCTCGAGGCGCTCGGCTCGACGGTGTATCCCGTCAACCCCAACCCCGGCGAGTTCGGCGTTCCGGTCTACGGCGGCGTCGCCGCCATCCCTTCGTCGCCCGAGCTTGCCGTCGTACTTACCAACAAATCCAGGAACGCGGAGCTGCTACCCGCGCTCGCCGCCAAGGGCGTTCGCCGCGTGGCCTTCGGCTCGTCGGTATCCGCCGACGCCGGTACCCTGGCGCTCTGCGCCGGGCTCGGCATGGAGGGCGTCGTCGCCTGCCCGCTCATGGCGCTCGGGGGCGGCTTCCATCGCTTCCACGGATGGCTAGCGGGCGTCGCCAAGGTCGGCGTCGCCAAGGTCGGCGTCGCCAAGGTCGGCGTCGCCAAACCCTCGACCCGGCCCGGAGCGAAGGCGTGAGACCCCATCCATACGGCCGCGCCTATCGACCGCTGCTCGCGCTGAGCGGCTTATTCGCGATCGGGGCGGCGCTTACGCTCGTCCCGAGTCCCGGAGCGTCCTGGCCGAATATCCTTGGGTATCGATCGCTTTGTACCTTCGCGCCTGGGGCTACCCTCGCCTGCGCCCTGTCGGCCGGCCTCGCCTGCACGCTCAGGGCCCGGCTCGTGCGCAAGGGCCGGGGGCCGGCCTTCGCGCCCGTCCTCGTCCTCGGCGCCCTTACCCTCGCGCTCGTCGCGTCGACCGTCGCCTGGGCCGGCGTCAAGGCCGGGTACGCGGAGGCCGTGTCGGGCGCCTCGACTGAGCCTTGAACGACGAGCGCGGCGCCCAGGCGGCTCGGGCCGTCGAGGGGTAGTCGCGAGGCAGCCTTAGCGCAGGAGCCCCAGGGCGTCGGCGGCGAGCGGTACGCCTACGCCGAACAGGGTGCCTATGGCCGCCCCGGCCAGCACGTCGCTCATGAAGTGCGAGCCCGAGCCGACGCGCATCCCGGCCGTGGCTCCCGCTAGGACGTATGCCGCTACGGTGGCCGGCCAGCGGTAAGGAGAGTCGGGATACCGTAGAGCGAACATGGTTACCGTATAGGCGGCCCCCGTGAAGGCCATGATCGAGTGCCCGGAGGGAAAGGAGTCCAGGTGATCGCCCTCGGCGACGGCCTCGGCCGGCGGGTCCGGGTAGTAGCAGTACGGCCGGGGGCGTTCCACGAGGGCCTTGAGCCCGGTCCGGGCGCCGAAGGACAGGATCGCCGAGCAGGCGTAGCTCGCCCCTATCCCGAGCCAGTCCTCCATGGGCGCCGCGAGCCCGAAGACGGCCGGCGATAGGAAGGCCGCGTACTGGGTGTAGTCCGACGCGACGTCGAGCTCGAGCGAGTAGGGCAGGGCGACGAGCCTGTCGAAGCCGTTCACCGTGTCCAGCGATAATGGCGTCGCCAAGGTCGGCGTCGCCGGGGAGAAGGACTCCTGCGCCCATGCGCCCGCGGGCGCGAGGATCGAGAGCGCGAGGACGAGAGCGCTGAGCGCGTAGAGGGGCTTGCGCTTGACGTGGCTGTTCATGCTGCTATCCTCCGATGTAATACTAGCGCTACTATAGCGCGTAGCGCGCGGGGAACGCCACTTACGCTTTCGTCATCAAGGGGATTTCTCATGAGCATCATGAAGACCATAGTCGAGTCGGCCGTCGTCCAGGTGGCCTTGACGCTACCGGTATACGCGCTCTACGCGGCGGTGACCGGGGTGTCGCTGGCGCCTTCGGTGGCGCTGGTCGCCTGGGGTGTCCGGGCCTTCGCCCCGGGCGGCCGATGGCTCGCGCTGTCCATGGTGCTCGGCGCCTCGCTCTTCGTCTTCTTCCTGACGGCCGTCGTGGTCATGGGCCTAGCCATACGGATACTGTCGCTCGGCATCAAGCCCGGGCGCTATCCGGAGCGATCCCCGACGGTACTGCGCTGGCTCGTCTACAGCGGTATCTACACCCTCATGACGCGGCTAGTGCTGCCCGTCGTGCCCATGAGCTTCTTCACCAACCTGTTCTTCAGGCTCGTCGGCTGCAGGATGGGTAAGAACGTCAGGCTCAACAGCTACATGCTTAACGACGCGTATCTCCTGACTCTCGGCGACGGCGTCGTCATCGGCGGCCAAACCGACGTTTCCTGCCATATCTACGAGAACGGCTACCTGACGCTCGAGCCCATATCCATAGGCGCGGGCTCCGTGATTGGGGCCCACTGCTATATAGCCCCGGGAGTCACCGTAGGCGAGCGCGCCCTCGTCGGCCTCGGCTGCTACATTCGCCAGGGCAAGGCCATACCCGACGGGGCCCGCCTGACCTCCGTCGGGAGCGTCTCGCTTTCCACGGCCCAGCGCCTTGAACGGGGGCGACTCTAGCGCCCTCCACTACGGCGGGGCCGAACGCGACCGTTATTTCTTGTCCTGGACCTTGGTCTTTTCCTTGGTGATCTTCTGTTCCAGTATATCCATCATCTTGTCCATGCCGGCATGGAGATCGAAGTCCGTTTCCTGAACGTGCGCGGTGGAACCCCAGCGAAAGTTGACGGTGCATTCGCACTTGAACTGCTTCTCCTTGGTGAAGCAGAACAAGAGGTCGACTATGAGATCCTTGGCGTACGCTATTCGCTCGAGCTTCTTGTCGAGGTAAGCCTTGCTCGCCTCTCCCAGGTCGAAGTGCACGGAACGGACATCTATGGTCATTCGAACCTCCTTGGGGCCGGTCTCCCGGCGTTTGCGTCTAGCCGCGCTTGCGGCCGAACGATGAATCCATCTTCAATTCACCGCGATACTTAGCCACGGTCCTCCTCGCTAGCTTGATTCCCTTGCGGGCCAGTATGTCTGTGATGTCCTGGTCGGACATCGCGTCGGTCTCGTTCTCTATGATCTCCTTGATAACCTGCTTGACGCCGCCCTTCGAGAAGCGTGAACCCCCGCTGCCGGAGCCGGAGATGCTGTTGGTGAAGAAGTAGCGCAGCTCGAAGATGCCCCAGTCCGTCTGGACGTACTTCTTGCCCGCGATGCGCGATATCGTCGTCTCGTGGACGCCGACCTCCCCGGCTATGTCCTTGAGCGTCAGCGGCGAGAGGTACTTGGGACCCCGGGCGAAGAAGGCCCGCTGGAACTCGACGATGGAACGGACGACCTTGACGAGGGTCTGGTTCCGCTGGTGGATGCTCTGGATGAACCAACGCGCCTTCTTGATGTTCTCCTTGACGAAGGCATCGGTCTCCTTATCGTGCCGCTCGGACGACAGGCGGTCGAAGAACGGGTTGATGCCTATGACCGGTATCTCCTCGTCATTGATAATGATAACGAATTCTCCGTCCTTGAGCCTAACCTGGACGTCCGGGATGACGTAGCGCGTCTCTGCGGCGGAGTACTGCCTGCCGGGAAAGGGGTTGAGCGACTTGATGAAGGCCAGGGCCTCCTCGAACTGCCTATCGCTCAGCTTGAGCCGTTTCTGGATATCGTGGTGCTTGCCTCGCTCGAGGAGCTCTATGTGGTCGCGCACTATATCGAGGGCTCCGGCCGGGAGCTCGGCGGCTAGCTCGGCCTGGACGATGAGGGACTCCCGGTAATCGCGGACGCAGACGCCTACCGGTTCCAGTCGCCTCACGACGGCCATGGCGGCGTCCACCCGGGCCTGGGATCGACCCTTGCAGAGGAGGTAAGGATCCTCCTTGTGGAAGCCGTCCGCGTCGAGGTTCTGGATCAGGCGCTCGCCGAGCTCTCGCTGCGTCTGCGACAGGGGCTGGAGCCTGAGCTGCCAGAGCAGGTGCTCCTGGAGCGTCTCGGGGCTCGTTATGGCGCCCTCGAGGAACATGCGCTTTGAGTCGGAGTCCGGGTCTCCCGAGCGACTGTAGCCGGGGTCTGAACTGTTCTCGAAGCGTTCCGCCGCCTCGGTTTCCGACTCCCGCTCCTCGGGAAGCGATTCGAGCGATACCGAGGAATGGTCCTCTAGCACCTCGAGCGCCGGGTTGGCCTCGATCTCCTGCTGTATCTCCTCCTTGAGCTCTTGCAGGGGCAGGGCCATGAGGCGTATCGATTGAATCATCTGAGGGCTCAGCTTCTGACGCTGCTCTTGGATGATCGTAGGTCTCTG
>CAZNNA010000304.1:3157-4274 GCA_964573825.1 uncultured Treponemataceae bacterium | reverse complement strand
CCGGGCCACCAAGAGCGAGCGCCGCAAGGAGCTCATACGAGGCATGCAGGCCTCGGCCCTTGAGCGGCCCGAGCCCATGGGCGCCTTCTCATCCAAGGCGAGGCGCCTAGGGAAGCGTATCCTGGAACTCAAGGGCGCCTGCAAGCGCTACGGCGGCCGCGCCGTCTTCGAGCCATTCTCCTACGAATTCGTCAAGGGCGACCGCATAGGAGTGGTGGGCGTCAACGGCTCCGGCAAGACGACGCTCCTCGGGCTGATATCCGGTACCCTGGCGCCGGACGAGGGCGCCGTCGAGCGAGGCGCCAATACGGTCTGCGCCTACTACGGCCAGACCGCCGCGGGCCTGCCCATGGACGCGCGCATGATAGACTTCATTAGAGCCAAGGCCGAGGTGACGAACCTGGGCGACGGGTCGGTCCTCGATCCCGAGCGCCTCCTCGAGCGCTTCCTCTTCGATAGGACCATGCACGACCAGAGGCTCTGGTCCCTCTCGGGCGGAGAGCTCAGGCGCCTCCAGCTCGTCTCTACCCTCGCGGAGCATCCGAACCTCCTCGTGCTCGACGAGCCGACCAACGACCTGGACATAGAGACGATAGAGCTGCTCGAGGACTACGTAGAGTCCTTCGAGGGTTGCGTCATAGTGGTATCGCACGACCGCGCCTTCCTGGACGGCGTGACCACGACGACCATAGCCATAGACGGCTCGGGCAGCGCCCTGCTCTTTCCCGGCCCGTACGGAGCCTATCGCGCCTACCTGGATACCGAGGCTGCGGCGCCTGGCGAGGCGCGCAGCGATTCCGCGAGGGCGCCCAAGGCCAAGGCATCGCCCTCGGGCGGAGCCGCCGCGCCCGGAACGGCCCCCGGCGCTGTCGGCGCGACCGGCGGGGCAGGCCCCGGCGCGGGCTCCGCGGGCGGCAAGGCGCGGAAGCCGAGCTACGCCGAGCGCAAGGAGTACGAGGGCATCATGGACGAGATAGGCGCGCTCGAGGACGAGAAGGCCGCGCTCGAGGCCCTGTTCGGCTCGGGCGCTACCGGCCCGGAGCTCGAGGCGGCGAGCCGGCGCTACGCGGAGCTCGGGCCCCTCATCGAGGCGCGGACGGCCCGCTGGGAGGAGCTG
>CAZNNA010000304.1:0-3147 GCA_964573825.1 uncultured Treponemataceae bacterium | reverse complement strand
GAGGGACATCCCCGGCAAGCGCTAGCCGTCGTCAGCCGGTCGCCAGCCGTAAGCCGCTAGAGGCGGAAGGCGTAGCGGACCGACAGGTCGACCTTGACCGCCCCGAGGATGGTAAGGATCATGGCGGCTATGATGTCGCCTATCGCCGAGCCTACGGCGCCCTCGAGGTCCCGTGGCGGATCCTCGGTCTCGCCGTAGTACGTGTTGGCGATCATGGCCCTGAGCCCGAGGTCGAGCGCCACGGGGCCTATGGGTACGGCGAGACCGGCCCGTAGGAAGGGCGTCACGCCCTCGACCGATACGATCTTGTAGCCGGCCGGGGCCGGCGCGTCGAGGACCTTGAGCACGGCGCCTCCCTCGAGGGAGAGCCATCCGAGCCGGATGCCGGCCGAGGGTACGGCGTAGGCGTCGCCGGCCAAGAGCCCGGCGTCGACCCTGGCCGCCAGCTGGGCGCCGAGGAAGCCCGGTTGCCAGGCCAGGACGAGCTGGCCGCCGGCTAGGGCGCCGGTCAGGCCGACTGCGGCTTCCGGGCCGATCTCGACGGAGAAGGGCCTGCGGGCTTCCGGCTCTTCGGCCCGGGCCGGGGTCGCCATGACCGCTAGGCCTACGAGGGCCGCGCAAGCGGTCGCGATGATGGGGTTTCGCTGCATCGATTCGTCTCCTTCCGCGGCTCGGCCGGAGGGACCCGGCGCCTTGGAACGCCGCGCGAACGATATACTATGAGAGTATACGGCGAAACGTATGCCAATGCTTGGAGGCGGGGGAAGTATGGATGATACGAGGCTCGACGAGCTGGAGACGCGTTTCGCTTACTTAGAGAAGGCCAACGCCGAACTCGGCGAGCTGGTCTACGGCTACGGGCGGCGCCTGGATAGGCTGGAGGCCGGGATCAAGGAGCTGGCGAGGCGCCTCGCCGATTCCATGGAAGACAAGGGGGCGTCCCCGCTACCGCAGGAACGCCCCCCTCATTACTAAGCCGTCGCCCTAGAGCGTGAAGGACAACCCGTCCACGAGTATGCCCGGCAGGAGGCTGCCGCCCACCTGGCGCTTCTCGTAGGTCATCGACTCGACGATGAGATGGCGCTCCTTGGTCACCGCCTCGAGCTTGGCCCCGAGGAGGTTGTAGAGCGACTCGTCCCAGCGCATGTCCTTGATGGGCGCCACGACCTTGCCGTCCTCTACCCAGAGGCAGGAGAAGCGCGTCATGCCGGTGACGCGGGCGGCCTGGACATCGCTCCAGTTGAGGTAGTGGAAGTTCGACACGTAGACGCCGGTGCCCAGCGCCTTGAGCGCGTCCGCCTCCGCCAGCTCGCCCGGGTCGATGGCCACCGAGCGCACCTCCTCGTCGTCGCCGGCGCCGTTCGGCTCGATGCCGTACTTCTTGGCGGTGCGCGACGAGACTATCGTATTGGCTATCTTGCCAGCGCTTACGATGGGCAGGCGCTCGGGCGCCAGCTCCCCGTCGTCGTTGAAGGCCGGCTGCACGCCGAGCGCGAAGTCCTGGCTCAGGCCGAAGCGGGGCGACATCGTCTCGCGGCCCTCGCGCATGGCTATGTAGGCGCTCTCGCCCTGCCTGAGCCCGCGCTCGCCGAAGCCGTTCCACGAGAAGAAGGCGACGACCTCGGACAGGGCGTCGGCCGTCACGAAGGCTCGGTACTTGCCCGGCTCCAGGGCCTTCTGCTCGGCGCCCAGGTTCTCGAGGGACTCGCGTGTGGAGGCTACGCGGGCCGCGTAGTCGGCGTCGCTCCAGTCGCGGCCCGCGTAGGACGACTTGACGGCGCGCCCGTTGGGGAGCCAGGCGGAGTAGTCCACGAGGAAGGTCTCGGTCTGGAACCAGTGGCGCGCCCCGGCGGAGTTGGCCGCGCCCCGGCAGACGAGGCCCTGGGAGTATATGCCGGTGAAGTCGAGCCCGGCCGCCGGATTCAGGATCCTGGCAGGGATATCGGCCACGGGTAGGAGCTTGCCTGAGTAGCGCGCGTCTGAAGAGGCGGCGGCCTCGGGGACGGCCTGGTAGGGGTCGTCCGGCAGGAGGGCCAGCGTCGCGCGGGCTGTCCCGAGGGCCTCGGCCACGAGTTCGTCGTCGCGGGCCGCGTCCAGGGTCAGCCCGAGCTGGACGGCGTAGGTCTTGGCTCCCTTCCAGAGCTTAATGGAAAGGTCCGCCTGCTCGACGGTACCCGATTGCCTGACCTTGCAGCCGTTGAAGCGCATGAAGGCGGTTTCCTCGGCCGAATAGCTTACGGCCGCTCGCTCGCCGGGGAGCAGCTCGCCGAGGACGCGATCGGTCGTGGCCTCGAAGTGCCTCTTGAAGTCGTGGGTCATTTTCCGCCTCCGAATACCTCGACGTCGGCGAACGCGCAGACGGGGCTGGCGTGGCCTACGAACATTACCTGGTTGGGCTCGCCCTTGCCGCAGTTGGGCGTACCGAAGGCCGCGAAGCTCTTGGCGTCGCCCACGGCGCAGAGGTTGCGCCAGAAGCTGCTCGATATGCCGCGGTAGTTGGGATCGCGGACGGTCTTCGTCAGCTTGCCGTTCTCTATGAGGGTGCCGTACTCGCAGCCGAACTGGAACTTGTTGCGGTAGTCGTCTATCGACCAGGAGCGGTTGGTCCTCATGAGGACGCCCTTCTCGATGGACTTGACCATGTCCTCGAAGCTGGTAGCCCCGGGCTCCAGGTTGAGGTTGGCCATGCGGTCGATGGGCGGGCGGTTCCAGGAGGTGGCGCGCTGGTTGGCGACGCCCGGCACGCCCGAGCGCGCCTGGCTCTCGAGGCTACCGAGGCCGCGTACCAGGATGCCTTCCTTGATCAGGAATTCCTTGCGCGCCACGTTGCCTATCTCGTCGGCGCCGTAGGCGGCCAGCTCGCCGGCTATCGTCGGGTCGTAGCTGATGTTCATTAGCCTGGAGCCGTACTGGAAGGAGCCGAAGTCCGATAGCTTGACGAAGCTGCCCCCGGCGTAGTTGCGCTCGTCGCCCAGGATGCGGTCTATCTCCAGGGGGTGCCCGACGCTCTCGTGGATCTGCAGCATCATCTGGTCGGGCATGAGCACCAGCGTGCGCCGGTCGCTCGGGCAGGTGGGCGCGCCGAGCAGCTCCACGGCCTCGCGGCCGACGCGGCCGGCGTCGGAGAGGAGGCCTTCGGTATCGAGT
>CAZNNA010000303.1:1525-4289 GCA_964573825.1 uncultured Treponemataceae bacterium | reverse complement strand
TGTAGCCCCGAGTCGCTCGGATCGCGGACGGCCACGGTTATCTCGTATTCCCTGGCGGCGCTCGCGGCCGCGCTGCCTGGGTCAGGGTCGACCGTCTCCGGTAGCTCGAAGGCGAAGGGCAGGTAGCCGCCTCGATGGGTCCCGAGGAGCCTGCCGTCGGCGTAGACGGCCGCCAGGTAGTCTACCGCCTCGAGGCGCAGTAGGAGGCGGCGCCCGGCCCAGGCGGCCGGCACGGAGACGCGTCGGCCGTACCAAAGCGTCTGCCCGGGGAGGAGCGACCGCCCCGCCCCGGACAGGGCCGACTCGGGGGCGAAGGGCACGACGATATCGCCGTCCCAGTCGGCCGGGGCAGCCTCCCCCGCGGGGAAGGCTTCGTCGGGCCCCGCGCCCGGACGGACGGCGTAGCGCCAGGGCCCGTTCAGGCACAGCCAGTCGGCCCGCTCGAGCCGAGGCCTGGGATACTCGGGCAGGGGCGCGTATGGATCGAGGCGCTCTCCCCAGGGGGACGAGAGACGGGCTGTGGGCATGGCGAGGCTCCTATTTACTTCAACTAATATTGAATCTTAATAGCAATACTTCAACCAGTCAACGATTTTCTCGTCCGAGCCTAGTTCCTCGAAGCTTGGTGCATTGCGTAAAGAGGAGCTATACTGACGCGATGGTAGAAGACGGCACGAGACGGCTCGAGGCATCGACGAACGAGGCCATACGGGACCTGGCCCAGGCCCTGTCGGGGGAGGCGCGCCTCCGGGTCCTGACCCTCCTGGCCGACGGCCCGAGGAACATGAACGACATAGCCCAGGCCCTGGGCATGCCCCTGTCGACGGTCACGGTCAACGTGCGCAGGCTCGAGGAGGCGGGCCTCGTCGAATGCCGAGCAGCGCCCGGCTCGAGGGGCACCCAGAAGATAGTCTCCCGCAGCTTCGACTCCGTCGTCCTGGCCCTGCCGGGAGCGGGCGCCGCACCCGACGACCGCCTCGTCGATATGCCCATAGGGCACTTCACCCGCGCCGAGGTCAGCCCTCCCTGCGGCATCTGCACGGCCGAGTCCTGGCTCGCGCCCAAGGACGACCCTCGCGCCTTCTTCTACCCCGAGCGGCAGGACGCCGAGCTCATTTGGCTATCGACGGGCTTCGTCGAGTATAGCTTCCCGAACCTTGCGACGGCCGGGGCTTCCCGCCTCTCCGTTTCGGCGGAGCTATGCTCGGAGGCGCCCTTCTTCGACCTATCGGCCCAGTCGGACATAACGCTCTGGATCAACGGCGTACGGATAGGCCCCTGGCGCTCGCCGGCGGACTTCGGCGGGCGGCGCGGGCTGCTGACCCCCTCCTTCTGGGGCGTCCACAAGACCCAGTTCGGCCTACTCGTCACCTGGGTAGTCGACGAGGTCGGCTCGAGCGTCCACGCCGACGGGGCCCCCGACGGCTGCCCGGGCGGCGCCGCCTTCCCCGCCAGGCTCGGAGACCTCGGCCTCGGGCAGGGAGCCTCCATAGCCGTCAGGCTCGGCGTGGAGCCGGACGCCGAGCGACCAGGGGGCATGAACCTCTTCGGCAAGGGCTTCGGCGACCACCCCCAGGGCCTCAGGCTCCGGATCGAGTAGGGGCCCCGGCGCGATGAAGCACGAGAGGCTCATGGCTATGCTGGACTGCCTCCTCAACGAGGGCCGCAAGACCGCGGCCGAGCTAGCGGAGCGCTTCGAGGTCTCCGAGCGTACCGTCTACCGCGACATGGACGCCCTCTGCCTGGCCGGCGTCCCCGTGACGGCGGAAGCGGGGCTCGGAGGCGGCTACTGCATCGACCCGGCCTACCGCGTGGATCGCAGCTTCCTGTCCAGGGACGAGCTCGGCGACCTGAAGGGCCTCCTGTCGGGCTTCTCGGCGGCCCTCAAGGACGATAGCCTGGCGCGCTCGCTCGGAAAGCTATCGTCGCTCGGCAGGGTCCCGGGCCGGAACGAGGCAAAGGCCGGGAGCCTGCCCCCTCCCCTCGTCGCCGCCCCGTCGCCCTGGGGAGCGCCGGGCCCCGATCCCTTGACCGTGCTGGCGCTCAGGCGGGCGATAGCCGATCGCAGGGTCGTCTCCTTCCGGTACGGCGACGCCGCCGGCAGGCGGAGCGAGCGGCAGGTCGAGCCCTTCACGCTAGCCCTCCTGGGCCCGTCCTGGTATATCCACGGCTACTGCCGCAAGCGCCAAGGCTGGCGGCTCTTCAAGCTGGCCAGGATAGACGACATCCGGCTCGAGCCGGAGCGCTACGATCCCGAGCCTCGGCTACCGGCCCCGCCCCTGGAAAGCGGCTGGGACGACGAGTTCGTAGCCGTACGCCTGGCGGCCGACCCCGCCGCCGCGAGGGCCCTGGCCGAGGCCCTGCCGGACGCCTCGGCGCGCCTCCTGCCCGACGGCATGACGGAGCTATCCTTCAGCTACCCGTCGGGCGACTGGCTCGTCAGGTTCCTCCTCGGGTTCGGGCCCGGCATACGGATCCTGGAGCCCGGCGGGCTCAGGGAGAGGTTGCGGGCGAAGGCGCTCGAGATCGCTGACATGAACTGTCAGGGTTAAGGCTCCATACTGGCTCCATCACGATCCCGATAAGGAGCGAACGATGGAACGGATGATCGCCTACTGCGGCCTCGACTGCGCCGCCTGCCCCGCCCGCATAGCGACCCTGAGCGACGATGACGCGCTGAGGGCCGAGACCGCGACCAAATGGAAGGCAGCCTTCGGCTTCCCATTCGGCAAGGAGCACATCAACTGCCTCGGCTGCGCCTCCG
>CAZNNA010000303.1:0-1425 GCA_964573825.1 uncultured Treponemataceae bacterium | reverse complement strand
GCCTTCGGCTTCCCATTCGGCAAGGAGCACATCAACTGCCTCGGCTGCGCCTCCGACGGCGTCAAGATAGGCCACTGCGCCGAATGCGACATGCGCGCGTGCGCCCTGGCCCGGGGCCTGGCCGACTGCGGACTCTGCCCCGAGTACCGGGCCTGCGGGCGCATAGGCGCCTTCACGGCGGAGGTACCCGAGGCCAAGGCCAACCTGGAGCGACCGCGGCCCTGAGCCCGGAGGCTCGAGGGCCGCTCGACGGAGTCCCGCGCCCTAGGCCCAGCGCACCAAGCCCGGGATGAAGGGGTGGACGAGGCCGGGGTGGCGCGGCAGGACGCGCACGGAGTAGCCGTGCTGGCCGGTCGCCCGGCAGCCAACGCTGACGGCGTACTCGTAGCCGCCCCCGTGCGACTTGCCTGCCTGCATCTCCACGCGCTCTGGCGCGTATATCTCGCCGGTGCTGGATAAGGGGCCGTGGTACAGCTCCACCAGGACCTGCTCGGGCTTGAGCGCCCCGAGCCGTATGCGCGCGTTCACGCTCACGGTATCGCCTCGCTCCATGACGGGCCTGGCATCCGTATGGATATCCTCCACCGCCACGCCGTGCCATTCGCGCCGCGCCAGTTCCAGGTAATCCGCCGCGTCCTTCGCGATATCGATGCCGTCGACTCGAAGCCTGGCGGCGTTCCCCAGGGCGGGCAGGTAGTAGCGGTCCGTATACTCCATGAGCATGCGATGGCAGCAGAAGCGCTTGCCCGTGTCGCGGATGGAGCATTTCATCATCTTGATCCAGTCGCGGGGCAGGCCGTCGCGGCCTCGCTCGTAGAAGGTCGGGATGATCTCGCGCTCGAGCAGGTCGTAGAGGGCCTTCGACTCTATCTCGTCCTGCAGGTCGTTGTCGGCGTACTCCTCGCCCTTGCCTATGGCCCAGCCGCACTCGGGGGTATAGCCCTCGGCCCACCAGCCGTCGAGTACCGAGCAGTTGATGACGCCGTTGATGCCGGCCTTCATGCCGCTCGTACCGGAGGCCTCTAGGGGCCGCCGGGGGGTATTGAGCCAGATATCGGAGCCGCTCGTCATGTAACGCGCCATGGTCATGTCGTAGTCCTCGAGGAAGACGATGCGGCCGGCTACGTCGTCGCGGGCGGAGAAGTGGACGAGCTCCTTGATGATCTCCTTACCCGGCATGTCGTGGGGATGGGCCTTACCCGCGAAGATGATCTGCAGGGGCCTATCCTTGTCCGACAGGAGCCTAAGGAGCCGGTCGGGATCGGAGAGGAGGAGGTTGCCGCGCTTATAGGTGGCGAAGCGCCTGGCGAAGCTGATGGTCAGGGCGGAGGGCGACAGGGCGTCGTCGGCGCGGGCCAGCCCCTTCTCGGAGACGCCCATGTGGCGCATCTGCTTCTTGAGCCTGTCCCGGGCGAAGGCGACGAG
>CAZNNA010000302.1:0-4325 GCA_964573825.1 uncultured Treponemataceae bacterium | reverse complement strand
CGGCAGGGTCACCGTGAGGAAGACGCGGGCCTCGGAGGCGCCGAGGAGCCTGGCCGCGTCCTCGTGCCGACGGGGCGCCGAGGCCCAGGCGTCGCCGACGAGGCGCATCACCACGGGGAAGTTATAGAAGCCGTGGGCCATGACCACGCCCGTGAACGAGTAAAGAAAGGTTATAGGCGGTTCGCCTAGATCGAAGAGTCCCATGAGCGCGCGGTTGAGCCAGCCCGATCGTCCGTAGAAGAGCACGAAGCCTATGGCGATGATGAGAGGCGGCACGCAGAAGGGCACGGCGGCCAGGGCCGAGAGGAGGCGCCTCCCGGGGAAGCGGCGCCTGGCGACGAGGAAGGCCGCGGGCAGCCCCAGGAGGGCCGCCGCCGCGGCGCTCGCCCCGGCCTGGGCTAGGCCGTAGCCGAAGGAGCGCCCGAAGCGGGGATCGGCCAGGGCCCCCCGCAGGTTGGCCAGGAGGCCGCCCTCGAGGAGCGGCGCGAAGGCGGCGGCGAGCGGCACGAGGAGCAGGGCGACGAAGACCGGGAACAGTACGGCCCCGGCGCCCAGGCTTCTCGGACCGGCCGCGTCCGAGGGAGAGCCGCCTTTAGGCACTACCGGCCCTGGAGCGCGTCGAGGACCGCCTTGACCGTCTGGTCCAGGCCTTCCTGCCTCGGGAGCGTCTTGGCCGGCTTGGGCGAGGCCTCGTAGCTAGCGGGCAGGGGCGTTCCCGGTATCGCCGGATACATCCAGTTGGTCGTGGGAATGACCGACTGGAAGGCCTCGGTCAGCATGAAGTCGATGAAGGCCTCGGCGGCCTTGCGGTGCCTGGAGCCGGCCACGATGCCGGCTCCCTCGACCTGCATGGGGTGTCCCTGGGCGAACTCCAGGGCCTTGTAGCGGCCGGCCGTCTCGTATTCGGCGTGGTAGGCGGCGCTCGTCGTATACGAGACGACGAGGGGCGCCTCGCCCGAGGTGAAGAGACCGTAGCCGGTGTCCCAGCCCGGGGCCATGGTCAGTATCGAGGGCGCGAGGCGCCTCCAATAGTCGGCCGCGCCGTCGCCGTAGACCGCCTTGGTCCATTCCACGAAGCCGAGCCCCGGCGTCGACGTCCTAGGATCCATGACGACTAGTTTCTTGGCGTACTCGGGCCTGGCGAGGTCCTCGAGGGAGGTCGGCGGCGTAGCCAGCCTCTCGGAGTCCCACATGACGCAGAAGCTGCTCCAGTCGTAGGGCGTGAGTCGCCACTCCGGATCGAGCCTCAGGTGCGACGGTATCGAGTCGCTGCCCTTGGGCTTGTAGGCGGCCAGCACTCCGGCCTCCAGGGCCTTCGGCAGGAGGTTGCCGTCGACGCCTATGATGACGTCGGCGGCGGGAGCCTTCCTCTCCTCGATGACGCGGGCCAGGGCCTGGCCGGCGTCGCCGGGCACGACGAGCTCCACCTTTATGCCGGTCGCCGCCTCGAAGGCGGGTATGACCTTGGGCGCCGGGCCCCACTCGCTGGCGAACGAGTCGTAGGCGTAGATGACGAGCTCCGTCTCGGCCTTCTGGGCGCAGGACGCTAGGGAGGCGACGAGGGCGGCGAACAAGACCGCGAGGCGCCTGGCTGATATACGGGAATGAGTGCGCATGGTACTCCCTCCGCCGGTATTAACCGGATCAGGTTCATCGGGTCTGTTCTCAGACGGGTTCGGTCCCAACGGAACCTACCGCCACCCCGGTAGTCTTACTGTACGCTCGACCGCGCCTCCTGGTCAACGGAGGACGAACTCCTAGTACATGTAGCTCCCGGCCAGTGACTGCGCATCGATGCCTTCGATGGCCGCGTCGAGTCGTTCCACCGAGAATTGACCCTGCCTGGAGACGGCTATGTGTATCGAATAGCGCTCGACAAGCAGGGGGGCGGCATCTACCCGGGCGGCAAGACCGGGGGAGGAGCGCAGCAGATACGACATGATGGTGTCCTCGGCTATGAAGCCATCTATGCGCCCGGCCTCGAGCTTGCCTAGGTTCTGCTCCAGAGTTACTACGTCCTCGCGGACTATGGCCCGGCGCTCGAAGGCCCGCATCCAGGTTTCCGGATAGATGTAGCCGAGTATTGTGCCGATACGCTTGCCCGAGAGGGCTTCTAGGCTCGAGAACCCGCGCGCCGCCCCTTTTAGGGCGTATACGCGGTCTGATACTACGAAGAGCGATACCGTCCAATCCACGTCCGTGGACTCGCTCAGCCATGCCGGGTTCGAGGGCAGTACCACGTCTAACGCTCCGGAGGCCAACATACGATATATCCTATTACGCGGTAGGCGTACGATGCTGAAGCCGTCGGCCTCGAGCTCGTCGGCCAATCGCCTCACTATGTCCCAGGCGAGGCCTCTCTCGCCACCGAGATCGTACGGCATGCCTATGCCGTGCATGAGGCCGACGCGCAGTTCATCGGCCTCCGTCGTTATTGAGGCGGTCATGAGGATGAGGAAGGCGATGGCGCGACGCGTCGGGGCTCTCATGCGTTGCCCCTAGTATAGGCTAGCGAACCAGCAGGAGCCAGGCCAGCGTCACGGCGATGCCCAGCGCGGTAAGCGGAAGGCCGACGCTCAGGTATCGCCCGAAGCCTAGCCTGACGCCTCTCTTGCGGGCTAGCTCGGCGACGATGAGGTTGGCGACGCTCCCGAGCAGGGTCAGGTTGCCCGCCAGTGTGGTACAGCCTGCCAGGACGAGCCAGGCGGTCTCCGGGTCGGGCATCCCGGCGACCAGGGGCCGCAGGAGCATGACCGTGGGCACGTTCGATATGAGCTGGGAGAGCCCCGCCGCCAGGGCCCCGAGCAGGGCCGGGCTCGCCCGCATGGGCGCCTCGACCAAGGCGTAGAGGGCCGAGAAGAGGCGCGTGTCGGCCGCGGCCCTCGTTATGACGAAGAGGCTCGGGAAGAGGACGAGGAGCGACCAGTCGACGTCCAGGAACACTCTCTCTGGCTTTATCCGGCGCGTCACGAGGAGGAGCGAGGCCCCGGCGAGCCCGGCAAGGCTGACCGGGAACCCCAGGACCAGGGCTATCGCCATGGCGACGAAGGACGCGAGGCACTTGAGGAGGAGGGGCCGGTAGACGAAGACGCGCCCGGGCGCGGGGCGGGGAAAGGAGGCGCGGCTGAAGTCGCGGGGAAAGAGAGACACGATGACGAGGTAGGAGAGGGCCAGGATGATGATCGCGGGCGGGCCG
The DNA here is from genome assembly GCA_964573825.1 of uncultured Treponemataceae bacterium. Taxonomy (GTDB): domain Bacteria; phylum Spirochaetota; class Spirochaetia; order Treponematales; family UBA12059; genus SZUA-370. The sequence continues at coordinate 1,129 of CAZNNA010000302.1, read as the reverse complement.
AGAGCCGCGCTGAAGGGGCCGAAGCCGATGCCCGAGCTCGCCCCGATGAGGATGTTCTGGGGGTTGCCTATCACCGTCGCCATGGAGCCGATGTTGGCGCTGACCGCCAGGGCTATGAGGTAGGGCACTGGATTGAGCGAGGCGGCCAGGGTTACGTCCAGGACTATGGGCGTCATCATGAGGACGAGCGTATCGTTTATGAAGAAGGCCGATAGCACCGCGGAGAAGACGATGAGCGAGAAGAGCAGGCTTCGCGGTCCCCGGGCGCTGCGCCTGAGGGCCTGGCCCGCGAGCGTGAAGAAGCCCGCCAGGCGCAGGTTTGCGTTGAAGACCATCATGGAGAAGAGGAGTACGACGGTGTTCGCGTCTACCGCGGCGTAGGCGTCCTCGAGGCTCAGCGAGCCCGATAGCACGAGGAGCGTGGCGCCGACGAGGGCTATCGTGGCGCGGTTCATCCTGAGGCGCGGAACGCGGCCCACGGCTATGCCGATTATGGAGAGGACGACGATTACGTCTGACATGGTGGCGCGAGTATAGCGAGGCTGGCTCGGTTAAGTAAGCCGTCGCCTCCGGCGCCTTGGCTCGAGGCCGCGACGGCTATCGAGGGCCGCCTTTGCGTAAGCGGCGCCGAACGGCTATACTGGGTCCATGGATCCTAAAAGCCTACCCGTCTACCAGCAACGCGACCGCATACTCGAGGCCCTCGCCCATAACCAGGTCATAGTCGTCGAGAGCCCTACGGGCTCGGGGAAGACGACGCAGCTACCCGTCATCCTGGACGAGGCCGGTTACTCGGCCCATGGCGTCATCGGCGTCACCCAGCCCAGGCGCATAGCGGCCATATCCGTCAGCGAGTTCATTTCCCGGCAGCTCGGCACCCCCATGCCCGGCGTGGTGGGCTATAAGATGCGCTTCGAGGACAAGACCGACAAGTCCACGCGCATCATGATCATGACCGACGGCATACTCCTCCAGGAGATGAAGCTCGACCCGGCCCTGTCCCGCTATTCGGTGCTCATGGTCGACGAGGCCCACGAGCGCAGCCTCAACATCGACTTCATCCTGGGGCTCCTGAAGCGCGTACTCGAGGCCCGGCCCGATTTCAAGGTGATAGTCTCGAGCGCCACCA